>JAAZDU010000112.1 GCA_012512665.1 Bacillota bacterium
ATAACTGTGTCGGTAGTGCTTGTGCTGGTTACTTCATTGCTGGCCAACTGGCGCCATCCAATTGCCCTGCGCCTTACCGACAGTATTCAATATGTTACTAGCTGGAATATGGACTTTCGCCAGCTTGGACAGGAAGTGATGCCCGTTATGAGAAGTTTATGGGAAGGAAATCCCGAAATTGGCCTTGTTAAACCTGTTATAAGTGATCATGAAGACTGGCAGGCAGAAGTGGTTGAGCAGGCACTCTTATTGCCTGTAAAGGGTGAAATAAGCGCTACCTTTGGCCTGCGTCTCCACCCTTTGTGGGGGAGAGAGGAGATGCACTATGGCATTGACCTGTCTACAAAAGCGTCTGAAGAAGTCCTGGCACCGCTTAAAGGGAAAGTGCTGAGGATAGATGATCACCCTTATTTTTATAAGCTACTTTACCTGGAACACGGAGATGGCTTTTCGACGGTGTACGGGCACGTAGACAATATTCAGCTATCTGTGGGCCAGGTAGTGGAGAAAGGTCAAAAGATAGCTTCCATAAGGGAGAATCCGCCTGGCGGGGCTGCTCGCCTCCATTTTGAACTTCGTAGCCAGGGTAAACCCGTGGATCCTTTGCCCTATCTCAAGGACAGCCGCTAGGGGAGAAATATCATTGCGCATAGCTAGAATTGGCTATACCGAGATTTTTATAAACCCTTATCTTGTCCTCTTAATAGTACTCTGGCTGTTAGCAGGGCTGCCCGTGGAAAGCATACTGCTTTTTACCGTTGTTCTGGTCCACGAATTGGTTCATGTCTGGGTTGCCTGGCTGCACGGCCTTAAGGTGGATCGGGTGGAGCTTTATCCCTTCGGAGGTTTAGCCAAGCTAAGGGAACCGCCTGAATAGTACCCCCATAAAGAAATTGCAGTAGCCGTGGCAGGGCCGCTCTTTAACTTAGTACTGGCCGGTGCTTTTTATTTCTTCCTGCTCGATGATATCCCACACTTTCTACAACAGCATGCCTTTTTTTTTATAAGGGCAAACCTAGTTCTAGCTTGTTTTAATTTGCTGCCCGCTCTTCCCCTGGATGGAGGCCGCGTTTACAGAGCTGTTCTTGTAACCAAAAGTGATCACCGGCGTGCTACAGAGGCAGCTACCCGCCTGGGAAAAGTTTTTGGTGTCCTTTTATTCATCTTAGGGCTGGCTCTTTTTTCTTACGATTACTTAAATCTATCTATTTCCTTAATCGGGATTTTCCTTTACAACGCGGCGCAGCGGGAGAGGGAAAAGGCGATTTATGCTTTTCTACGCTACCTGAGCCGTAAGGAAAAAGAACTTTATAAAAAAGGGGTTATAGTAGGGAGAACTCTGATTGCTTACGAGGATACAACTCTTAACCAGGTCTTGCGAGACTTTCGTCCTCAGCATTACCACCTCATCTGGGTTTTAGACCGTTCCTGCCGTGTAAAAAGGTGGGTTTCCGAAGCGGAAATTTTAGAAAAAGCATGGAAAAAAGGGACACACCTTCCGCTCAAAAAGATTTAGGGTAAAGTAAAACAGGAATAAGGCCAGCTAATGGCGAAAATACTATTTACCAAAGAACACCAAAACAGCAGGAAGGATTTTATTTTGGTTTTAAAAGATAAGCTGCAGAATATACTGCCTTTTGTGACAAAACCGGGTAGATACCTGGGCAATGAGTGGAATGCGGTACACAAGTCAGTTTCCAACGTTACAGTGCGTTTTTTACTGGCTTATCCTGACTTGTACGAAGTGGGTATGTCTCACCTGGGCTTAAAAATTCTGTATGATGTGCTCAATCGCCAGGAGCACATTTGGGCAGAAAGAGTTTTTGCCCCTGCACCCGATATGATAGAAATGCTGAAGAGAAATAATTTGCCCCTTTTTTCCCTGGAGTCAACTACACCCATGGCTGATTTCTCTTTTGTGGGCTTTACCTTACAGTACGAGTTAAACTATACTACCATCCTGGGTATGCTGCAGCTGGGGCAGGTGCCTCTCTGGCAGAGAGAACGGGGAGAAAAGTATCCTTTCATCATAGCGGGAGGTCCTAATGCTTTTAACCCAGAGCCTCTGGCCGATTTTTTTGATTTCTTTGTTCTGGGCGATGGAGAAGAAGTTATTTTAAAAATAGTAGACATATATTCTAGCTGGAAGAAGCAGGGAAAGGAAAAGTACCTGTTTTTAAAAGAAGTAGCGCAGCTTACCGGAGTTTATGCTCCCTCGTTTTATAAGCCCTGCTACCGGGGAGTGAGTTTTACAGGTATAGAGCTGCTTGAGCCTTCTGCACCAGCTGTTGTTGGTAAAAATATCATATGGGAGCTAGATGGTGCTTCTTACCCTACCAAACCCCTGGTTCCTTACTTAGAAGTAGTCCATGATAGAGCTGTTTTGGAACTATTCCGCGGCTGTACCAGGGGCTGCCGTTTTTGCCAGGCGGGCATGGTCTACCGTCCGGTACGCTTGCGCTCTCCGGAAAAATTAAAAAAAATGGCCCGGGAAATTTTTTCTAATACCGGCTACGAAGACCTTTCACTACTCTCTTTGAGCAGCGGTGATTATCCTGACTTGTTAAATCTGGTGCGAGAGTTAAAAGAAGATTTCGCTAAGGAACGGTTGGAGCTTAACCTGCCTTCTCTGCGGTTAAGCCCGGAGAAAATTGATGCCTTTGCTGCTATTCAAGATTTTGGAAAAGGAGGTCTTACCTTTGCTCCCGAAGCCGGTACGCAGCGCTTAAGGGATGTTATAAACAAAAATATTACGCATGAAGACATTGTGCTCACAGCTCAAAAAGCAGTGGAAAAAGGCAGAAAATCTTTAAAACTATATTTTATGCTGGGTTTGCCCACAGAAACTGATGCAGACCTGCAGGGAATAGCTACCCTGGTAGAAGATATTTTAGAGGCCGTTTATCGAGCAGCGGGTTCCAGGAAAGGTTTGCGTATAAGCGTTAGCAGCTCCATCTTTGTTCCCAAGCCTCATACCCCTTTTCAGTGGATAGCACAGATAAGCCGGGATGAGATGTGGAGGCGTATACAGCTTTTAAAAAGCTACCTTAAAAAGCTTAAGAATGTGTCATACAGTTACCATGATCCCGAGATGAGCTTTTGGGAAGCTGTGCTGGCCAGAGGCGACAGGCGCCTGGGCCAGGCTTTGTACAAAGCCTGGCAGAAAGGTGCATACCTTGAAGGCTGGACGGATTATTTTTCTCCCTCTTACTGGCAGAAAGCAATGGCTGAGCTTGGTTTAAACCCGGACAATTATGCTGGTTATAAAGGAGCCAAGGATGATCCTCTGCCCTGGGATCACTTAAGCTGTGGCGTCTCAAAACAGTTTTTATGGCGTGAGTACTGCTTGTCCTTAGAGGGTAAAATTACAGAGGATTGCCGGGATGCTTTTTGTCAAGGGTGTGGCCTTCCCTGCTTTTCTGCCCCTGCGACAAAGGAGTAATTAATTGTGAAGCGTTTAAGAGTTCGCTTTGCCAAGGAAACAGAACTAAAATTTATTTCTCATCTGGATTTGCTGCGTACCCTTGTGCGCGCTCTAAGGCGTAGCGGTGTGCCTGTGGCCTACAGCCAGGGCTTTAACCGTAAGCCCAGAGTGGTTATTGCTGCTCCTCTCCCCCTGGGTGCTACTTCTACAGGTGAATACTGCGATATTTTTTTAGAAGAGGCAGTGTCAGCTTTAGATTTCCAGGCAAGGGTGGCACAGGAGCTGCCCCGCGGTTTAAAGCTATTAAAAACTTTTGCCGTGCCGCTGGAGGAGCCTCCATTGCCTTCCCTTATCGCTGCTGCTTTGTACAGGTGTTCCATGCCAGGTGGTTTGCCTCTTTGTTGGACAAAAAAAATTGAGAAGCTGCTTTCTTGTTCCGAGCTAATAGTATTACGACATACCAGAAAAAGGGGTAGTAAAAAAGTAGATCTACGCCCCTTTATTTTTTCTTTAAAAATCAAGGAAAATGGGGGCAATAATGGTTCCTTTTTAGAAATGCTGCTGGCGACGGGCAGCATGGGAGGAGCCAAGCCATCGGAAATTTTATCCCTTTTGGGTAAAGATAATAACAATGAACTTTATAACTTGCACAGATCTGCCCTTTATTTCCGCCGGGAAGGGCTTTTTAGGGAGCCGGAAGAACTGATAACCACTTAAGAAGTGAGGAAAATATCATTGGATCGAAAAATTATTGTCAATTGCAACAGTAGAGAAACACGTGTTGCCCTGCTGGAAGACAATTCTTTGGTAGAAATATATATGGAAAGGCCAGTTCAGGAGAGCCTTGTCGGCAACATTTACAAGGGAAAAGTCGCTAATGTTTTACCAGGGATGCAGGCTGCTTTTGTTGATATAGACCAGGAAAGAAATGCTTTTCTCTTTGTTGATGATCTGCGAGATTCCGGGGATGAGGAAGCTCATGCTGGTACAAGGCCCTCTATCAGGAAGCTTTTACACCCGGGGGAAGAAATAATGGTACAGGTTATTAAAGAAGGGTTCGGCAATAAAGGTCCAAGATTAACCTGTAACATTACTCTTCCCGGCAGGTACCTTGTTCTCATGCCCGGGACGAATTATGTAGGTGTTTCCAGGAGAATAGAAGACCAGGATGAGAGGGAACGCCTAAAAAAGATAGTGGAAAAAATTCGGCCTAACCAGGTAGGTGTTATTGTCAGGACAGCAGCCGAGGGTTCTGACCAGGAACATCTTGAGCAGGATATAAATTTTTTAGTCCAGCTGTGGGACAAGATAACCCAGGCTTTCAAGGAAAAAAGAGCGCCTGCACTGCTGCACCAGGACCTGGCCCTTATTTATAGGATTGTAAGGGATCTTTTTACTGATAACGTTAGCCAGTTTATTATCGATGATTACTATGAGTACAAAAAAGTGCTGGAAATTTTGGACTTTTTGTCTCCCTCTCTAAAAAAGAGGGTTTTTAATTATCGCAACTCCCAGCCCATCTTTGAGCGCTTTGGTATAGAAAAAGAAATTGAGGAATCCCTGGACCGCATTATTCGCCTCAGCTGTGGCGGCTATCTGGTATTTGACAAAACCGAAGCCCTCACTGTTATTGATGTTAATACAGGAAAATATATTGGTAGGCATAACCTGGAAGACACAATCTTAAAAACCAACCTGGAGGCTGCGGCTGAGATAGCCCGCCAGATCCGTTTACGAGATATCGGAGGTATAATCATCGTAGATTTTATTGATATGAACAATCCTCAGCATAAGGAATATGTGCTGGAAACAATTAAAGAGCACCTGAAAAGGGATAGGACCAGAGCCCATGTCCTTGGCCTTACTTCCCTGGGCCTTGTGGAAATTGCCAGAAAGAAAGTCCGCAGGGGGCTGGAAGCGGTGCTGCAGCAGACATGCCCCTATTGTGGAGGCAAGGGGAAGGTCTTTACACCTGAAGTTGCGAGCAGCAGGGTGGAAAGAGAGTTAAAAAGATACCTGGAAGCAGAAAAAAGCGAAGCTGTGCTGGTAGAGATGAACAAAGAGGTGGCGTCACTCCTGATCGGCGCAGGCGGTCAATATTTGAGGCAGTTGGAAAAAGAAACAGGGAAAAATATCTTTATCCGGGGGTCGGACAACGTCCACCTGGAAAAATTTAATATTTTATTATCAGGTACCTTGAAAGAAGTCAAGCGCTTTGCCTTCCCTGTCAAGGAAGGAGATATTTATCACGTAAAAGTGGAAGAAGCGCATCTATCCCATCCTGACCACGGCATTTCACGTTTAAGCGGTTATATCATAGATATTGAAGGTGCCGGGAAGATGGTGGGGAGCATGGTGGAGGTGGAAATAATTGAAGTTACAAACACTTTTGCCAGAGCACGTTTAAAACAATATGAAAAAAAGGGAGAACAGCTATGAACCTTTTTAACCGTTACCGTTTCTGCACTGTTGATGAGAAAGAGCCAGATGTTTGGGAAGCTGTAAGCTCATTTAGCGATACATTTCATGAGATGAAGGTAAGTATAATAGTTAAGCGCCAGAAAAAGGAATCACCGCTTGACACACGAGCTTTTACCATCGTTTCTGTAAAAGGTGAGATGAAACGTTATCCCGATTCCCCATGCCTGCATACTCTGGAAAAGTTAAAACTGCTGAAGGGGCTAAGCCTGGACCCTCCTGTAAGGAGACGCATCAGGGAGATTCTAGGTGGTTCCCAGGGTTGCAGACAGCTGGAAGATTTGGTACTGGATGCTGTTCAGTGTTTTATACAGGCTGAGTTTGTGGTCAGAGCTCATGGTATTACGGATCCCAAGGAAAGGCGGCGGAAATTCCAAAAGGTAATGATGGATCACTGCTATCTTTACAGCCAGCCACTTTCTTGACAGTGTCTCGAGCCTGTGCTACAATACAGTAGCATTTTTATAAGCCACGCGGAGCAGGCCAAAAGTCCTATCACAGGCGCCTTCTCCGGTGAGCCCCAAAAAGGACGGGATGATTAAATGTATGCTATTGTAGAAAATGGCGGTAAACAGTACAGGATTACAGAGGGTGAGACTATACAGGTAGAGCGGCTAGAAGGGAATATAGGAGATTTAGTCTACCTAGATAAGGTTTTGGCGCTGGGGAGCGGCAATGATCTGAAGGTTGGTAGCCCCTATCTGGAAGGTGCCAGGGTCAAGGCTAAAATTTTGGACCAGGGCAAGGGTAAAAAAATAATTGTCTATAAATACAAGCCCAAGAAAAATTACCGGCGTAAAAAAGGACACCGCCAGCCGTTTACCCGCCTTTTTATTGACGAAATTAAAGAGGAAGGGTAAATAAGCCAGTCCATGATTGCAGTTAAAGTGCAAAAAGATGAAGATGGTAATGCAGCCCGGGTAAGGGTCGAAGGGCACGCTTTTTTTGCCCGCTATGGGCAGGATATAGTATGTGCAGCCGCTTCAGCTTTGACCCAGACAACTATTATGGCCATGCAGAAATTTCTCTCCGTTGATCCCTTGGTAGAAAAAAAAGAGGGCTGCCTGGCACTGGTGGTGCCAGAACACCTGAGGCAAGATAAAAAGCAAAAAGCGCAGTTGCTGCTGGAGACAATGGTACTGGGTTTAAAAGAAATTGCTGCCAGTTATCCTGGCTATATTGAAGTGCAAGAAGAGTATATGCCTTAGTTTTTTTATATTGTAGGAAGATGGAGGTGGAAAAGATGATTAAAATGAGAATGGATCTTCAATTTTTTGCCCATAAAAAAGGTGTCGGCAGCTCCCGCAATGGCCGGGACAGCAACGCCAAAAGGCTTGGTGTAAAACGTTATGCCGGCCAGCTCGTCTCTGCCGGCAGCATTTTAGTCCGCCAAAGAGGTACCAGGGTTCACCCTGGCTTGAATGTAGGTCGCGGTAAAGACGATACCCTTTTTGCCAAGGTGGATGGCGTTGTGCAGTATGAGTTTAACGGCCGGGCTAAAAAACAAGTAAGCGTTTATCCTTTGGCTTAAAGGTAAGAGCGGTTTTTTAAATAAACGTAGCTAAAAGGCTGCGTTTTTTTTCCAAAGGTGAGGGAAATTTAATTGTTTTGTGATGAAGTAAAGATTTTTGTAGAAGGTGGAAAAGGAGGAGACGGCGCCTCTTCTTTCCGCCGCGAAATATATGTGCCCAAAGGGGGGCCTGACGGGGGAGATGGTGGACGTGGCGGGGACGTTATTCTGCGGGCATCAAGTGCGGTGCATACTCTTCTTCACCTGCGCTATCACCCCCATCTAAAAGCTGAACGAGGGAAGCACGGCAGCGGCAGGAATAGGCACGGTAGATCCGGCGAGGACTTAATAGTGGATGTGCCTGCAGGAGTTGTCATCATGGACGAAAAAGGGCAGAACCAGCTCTTTGATTTATTAATACCAGGGCAGAAACTTGTGGTGGCCCGTGGTGGGAGAGGGGGGCGTGGTAATGCGCGCTTTGCTACCTCCAGGCGCAGGGCACCTACTATGGCGGAAAAAGGTGAGCCGGGTGAAAAGCGGACCCTTTTGCTGCAGCTAAAACTGGTAGCTGATGTGGGGATTATTGGGCTCCCCAATGCAGGCAAGTCTACGCTTCTTGCCCGTATATCGGCGGCGAGGCCCAAGGTAGCGCCTTACCCTTTTACAACCCTGGAACCCCAGCTGGGCCTGGTGGATGCAGGTGACAGGGGTAGCTTTGTAGCTGCTGACCTGCCGGGCCTTATTGAAGGAGCTCACCAGGGAGCGGGGCTGGGGCACAAATTTTTGCGCCATGCGGAAAGGACAAGAGTGTTTATCCATGTTATAGATATAGCAGCAGTTGAGGGAAGAGATCCCTTAGACGATTACCAGGCTATTAACTGCGAACTTTCTTTCTACAAGGAAGAGATGGCTTACCGCCCCAGGGTGATAGCAGCTAATAAAATAGAGTTGCCCGGGGCTTCTCATAACCTGGAGAGGCTTAAACGGCTGGTTGGCAGCAGCAGGCCCATCTTCCCCATTTCTGCTGTAACGGGAGAGGGTGTTGCCGACCTTGTGCGCCATGTTGCCGAACTAATAGCTTCTCTGCCTTGCCAGGAGCAAGCGGTGTCAACGGATCAGCTCTTTTACCTGCCCCCGCAGGAGGATGAGCTGCGGGTTGAAAAAAAGGATGGTGTTTTCATTGTACGGGGCAGAGAGGTGGAAAGATTGGCTGCTATGACTGACTGGCAGAATGAAGATGCTCTCAGGAGATTTCATAAAAATTTCGCTCGTATAGGGGCAGATAAGCTCTTACGAGAGAAAGGGATTCAGCCCGGGGATACAGTAGTGATTGGAAAAAGGGAATTTATATACCAGGATCCCCACGAAGATCCCCACGAAGGACAAAATGAAGAATTTAAGAGGTAGATTTTATGAGTATTCATTTTCCAAAGGTTGGCCACAAAGAACCGAAAGCAATCGGATTAATGGGTGGCACTTTCGATCCCATTCACATAGGGCACCTTGTTACGGCAGAAGAGGCCAGGCAGCAATTTAATTTAGACTGTGTAATATTCATTCCCGCTGGAAATCCCCCACATAAAAACAGCAGCAAATTAACCGACCGCGAACACCGCTACCTGATGACCTTGCTTGCTGTGGCTAACAACCCCTACTTTACCTTGTCCCGTATTGAGCTAGATAAGGAAGAACCGTCATATACGATAGATACAGTGCGGGAGTTTTATCAAAAATTTCAGGGTAAGGCTAAAATATATTTTATAACAGGGGCTGATGCGGTTCTCGATATTATTACCTGGAAAGATTACCGGGAGCTTTTAAGCATGTGTTCTTTTATTGCTGCCACCAGGCCCGGTTATTCCCTGACCAAATTAAAGGTTTTGCTGGGGCCCGCTTTCTCAGAAATCATTCCCCGCATCCACCTGTTAGAGATACCCGCCATGGCCATTTCTTCTACTTATCTAAGAAGAAAGGTTGCTGCGGGGAAGACAATTAAGTACTTAACTCCTGCCTCAGTGGAACAGTATATTTATAAGAATAGGCTTTACCATCAGGAATAGGCTTTACCACAACAAAAACTTGCATGTTGACTTGTAGAAATATAAATGGTATTATCAAGCTAGATGTATTACCATAAATTGCCGGTTAGAGAATAAGCGGTTCTGGGTATGCATAAAGGGCCTGTTTGTATTGCATAATAAAGCAAGGACAGGCGAGAAGAAAAGAGAGGTGACAATTTCCTGATGGTTAAAACCTTATATGTAGGGAACATTCCCTGGGCTACCAGCGAAGAAGAGCTGCAAAAAGCTTTCGCCGAGCACGGGGAAGTGCTCGGTTGCCGTATTATTACAGAGAGAGGAACCGGTCGTTCCAGGGGCTATGGTTTTGTTGAAGTAAAAGATGAAGAGATGGAATATATTATGGAAAAAATGAACGGCGCAGAGCTGGAAGGTCGCCGTTTAGTGGTAAATGAGGCTAAACCTCGCGAACAGTAAGGGCAACTTTTAGTTGCCTTTTTTATTTTGCGGGGAGGAAAAGCTATTCCCCTGTCGAAAAAGACTATAAACAAGGGTTGTTATGGGGCGAAAGCGGAGGAAAAAGTGATTAAGAGGGAGCTATATGTTCTTTTACAGCAAAAGATGAAGCCAGAGCTGCTGCAGCACTCTTTGGGTGTTAAAAAAGTAGCTTGCCGGCTGGCTTCCAGCTTCGGGGTCAACCCTCAACAAGCTGCCCTGGCCGGGTTGCTTCATGATTATGGAAAGATATATCCTGCAGAACTGCTGGAAAAGGTGGCCCGCGAACACAGGCTGGTTGACAGCACTTATATTGCAGAAAAGCAACTTTTGCATGCACCTGTCGGAGCCTGGCTGGTGGAACAGGAGTTAGGGGTAACTGATCATGAGGTGCTGGAGGCAATTCGCTGGCATACGACCGGCTCTCCCCATTTAAATACATTAGGCATTATCATCTATGTGGCTGATTTTTGCGAGCCTGGTAGATCCTTTCCAGAAGCGGAGGAAGTCAGGAAGTTCGCTTTTCAGGATCTTACCGGTGCCGCCCTCAAAGCTGTTGGCCATACACTGTGCTTCTTAATAAAGGGGGAAAGGCAGATCCACCCCTGTTCGTGGTATTTTTATAACATGCTGGTGGCAAGGCAGGGCAGCAGGAAGGAGGAGGTGTAAGGTGCGCTCTTTTAATAACTATTACTACAGGAGACCCCGTAAAAAAATACGGCTGCGCAAAGGGCGCCTTTTATTTGTTGGCCTTCTCCTCGTGCTGGTTGTAGCCGTAGTATCAGCTGTTCGTTTTATTAACTCCTTTCAAAAAATGCAAAACCAGGAAGCCTGGGCTCAGTCCCTCAGGGAAGCACCTACAGAACAGGGAACTAACCATCTGCTCTATGGTGTTGCACAGCGAGAGGGAGCATATTATGCTGACCAGATTATCCTCTATAACATACTGGAGGGAAGAGACTCTCCCAATATAATATTTCTACCGGGAGAAACAGTTGTAGATCTTCCTTCTTATGGGCCGGCTACCCTGGGTGAAGCTTATGCTAACGGCGGGTCTAAACTCCTGGTAGAAACGCTTATGAATTTTTTAAATGTGCCCATTCACCACTATGTAGAAGTGAATTACGAGCTGATACCCCTGCTGGTTGAAGAGATGGGCTGGATTGAATTGCAGGGGCAGCTCTTAGAGGCGCCTGATTTTTACGACTATTTTCTTCAAGCCAATGGCGAAAGCGGCACCGATTGCGTAGAAAACCTGGCCAGGCGCAGGGAGGCTTTAGGTATTTTATTGAAATCCCTGTGCGAGCGTTATACAACAAGGCATGTCCCCGGCCTTGTCAGGAAGTGTTCACCTTATGTGGAAACCGATTTTAGCTGGAAAGAGCTTGCTAATTTTTACAATGAAACCATGCCGCTTTATGAAAAGAATACTTTAGTGGTAAGCTTGCCCGGTACCTGGGAAACATCCTATTTTTTTCCAGATGAAGAAGCAGTTGCTCTCATGATGAGCAAGATAGGGGAGGAAGTGCTGTTCCCTCGCGAGCTGATTTCAGTGGAGGTGCTAAACGGCAGTGGGGAGGCAGGTATAGCCGCCCTGGTTGGAGATTGGCTTGCAGAACAGGGGTTTTTAGTAAAAAATATTGATAATGCAGACCATTTTGATTACGCGCGCACCCGTGTTATCGGCCGCCTTGAAGATGTGGAATGTGCCCGGGAAGTTGCTACTTTTATTCCCGGCGCAGAGCTGCATAAAGAACCCCTGGAAGGATACGATTACATGGTTACGGTAATCATAGGGCACAATTTTGACCCCGAGAAATTATCGGCTAGCGAACAGGAAGAAGCTGAAGAAAACCAGGCTGATTAATAACA
>JAAZDU010000113.1 GCA_012512665.1 Bacillota bacterium
GGCTGGGGGCAGGATTTTAAGCGATACCTGTGCTGTAATTTTACCGATCAAATCTTTTCATTTTCAAAATGTAGTAACCGACTCAGCGAAAGCTATGGTATATTTATCAGATTTTGGGTTGGATACTGCTTATGGATCAATAGAACAATGCCTGGAGGCGGCAGTTAGCGGTAGGTGGAGCGCATGAAAATATTTAAGGGTAGAAGTATTTCTAAAGGAATAGCTGAAGGCGAAGCTTTGGTAACAAGCCAGCCCCTATCATTTTTTGGAGGGGTGGATCCTGAAACAGGCTGCGTAGTTGAAAAAGACCATGAACTGTTTGGAATAAGCATTACAGATAAAATTTTAGTGATGCCTGCTACGAAAGGTTCAACTGCCTCTACCTGGGCCTTAATTCGGCTGTCAGAGAATAAGCTTGCACCGAAAGCCATTGTTACCACTAATACTGATGCCATTATCATTGCTGGAGTTATTATAGGTCAGATTCCCACAGTCGACCAAATTTCAGTTGATCCTATCACAACTTTTAAAACAGGACAGAAATTAAAGGTTAATGGGGACAAAGGTGAAGTAGAAATGATCTTGAGCGAAAGTAATGTCAATCCAAGTATTAAATAGTAATACATAAAATGGCTGAAAACAGGGAATTAACAAAATGTGATGCTGACAAAAATGGAAAAAATGTTTTACAACGCAACTGTTCCCGCAGGGGCTGCGCAATATGGCAGTATTATCCTTGTTCCCATTCTTACATTTTCTTTATGCCTGCCTGGTATTCTTTTGGCTAGCATTGTGCCCGAGGCAATCCTGGTCATAAAGGATGAGGAGCTAATAATAGTACCGCTAAGCTGTAATAACTCAATGGGAAAAGTTTTGGAAATGGTTCCCGGAATTATAAAAGACCTTGATTGCTTTAGACTTAAGGAGAAAGGTTGAAAAAGTCATTTAGCCTCTAAAATGCTAGTTTTTATCTTATATGGTATAATAAAAATATTCAACATTTTTATATTTCAGGGGGAAGGGCTGTTGTCTACCAATAACCGCGAAAAAGAATTTATACTTTCTTTGCAGCTGGAAGGCAAAAGGCGCCTTTCGGCAGATAATTTATTCAACCTGCTGGAAAATATCCTGCTATTGGGTTCCATAAGCAAAGCTGCAGCTGAACTGGGAGTCTCTTACCGTTACGCCTGGGGTTTAATTAAGGAGGCGGAGAAAGCGCTTAATATGCTGCTGGTAGAGAAAAAGGTAGGAGGCTACGAAGGTGGTGGGGCTGTCCTTACTTCCAAGGGGAAGGAGCTGCTGGAGCAGTACAAGGGATTTAAAAGGGAGGTTGACAGCCAGTTATCCCGCTTTCTTGCCTCCAGCCTTTCCCGAGATGAAGAGGAAAAATCCCTGGAAGAAGGTAAAGGGATGCAACACCTTTTACTGGCCACAACCATGGAACCGGTAGAAACGGGTTTGCTGGATGTGCTTGAGCAGGCCTATTACCGCCGCAGCGGGGTGCTGGTGCGGCATATAGCTGTCGGCAGCGGCCGGGCGTTGGAGATAGCCAAAGAGGGCCGTGTGGATATGGTTCTTACCCATGCGCCGCAGTTGGAGGAAGAATTTATACAGGAGGGCTGGGGAGGTTTTAAAAAAAATGTTATGTATAATAACTTTTGGCTAGTAGGGCCTAATTCGGATCCGGCATGTCTTCAACAGATAAAAGAGGAAGCGGGTGTAACTGGTTTATTCAGGCAAATAGCCCTGGCCAAAAAGCCTTTTATTAGCCGGGGCGATCAATCGGGTACCCATTTGCGAGAGCAGGAGATCTGGCAGAAAGCCGGCATTAGCCCTGGTGGAAAGTGGTACCTGGAAAGCCCCGGTGTGGCAGGTAACCTTGGGATATTAAAGCTTGCCCAGGAAAAAGAGGCCTACACCCTGGTGGATGCGGCCAGCTTTTTGCTGGCCCGTTGCCAGGAGAAAATGACAGTTTACACCGGCAATGATGATCAAGAAAAGGCATTGCTTGCCAATGTATTTTCGCTTATTCTGGTTAACCCTTATCGCTTTGTGTCTGTTAAATATGATGATGCCATGGACTTTGCTCTTTGGCTAACAGAAGGAGAAGGGAAGGAAATAATTGCCGGCTTTGGCACTGACACCTATAAAGAACCGCTTTTTAAAGTAGTGGGCTGAGCCTTCTTTTTGAAAGGGTTTCCCTAAAAAGGGGTTGCTTAATAAGTTTGTTTATAGTAAACTGGTATCAGTATGATTAAAGATTCATAGCGAGCACATCTTCGACTCATGCGGATCTAAGCCCCTGGGGCTATGAACCATGAGCGATAGGGTTTAACTGGAAACGGTTAAGCCTCCCGGTGGAAAGAAGGTGTTTACTGATCACTGTTTTTCCCCGGGAAAAGCAGTGATTTTAATTTTCCCCATAAATGCTTGTTGCCCTGCTCTATTTTTGAGCGGGGCAACAGCGCCCTCAATTACGGATTGCATGAACACACCAGGTGAAAAGGGGGTATTAAAAAAGGGGTAAAATAAAGGTAATTTTTAAGGCAATTATCTGTTATTATCACAAAAAAAAGAAGAGGGGTTTATATGAAAAGAGCTTTAAAAAGAGCTTTAAAAAGAGCTTTAATATTATTGATGGCATTGCTGATGTTAGTATTTGTGGGCTGTCAACAAACTGGCGAGAGCGATACCAATGCAACTCCTGATAATGGTGAGAGCGATCAGGCTGAAGCTGAATATGCAGATACAATCGTGCTGGCTACAACTACCAGCACTTATGATTCAGGCTTGTTGCAAGAAATACTGCCGGTTTTTGAGGCTGAATACGGCATAAAAGTGGACGTTATCTCTGTGGGGACAGGCCAGGCCATTGAAATAGGGAAGAGGGGCGATTGTGATGTCATTCTTGTGCACGCCCGCAACCTAGAAGATCAGTTTGTAGAGGAAGGTTACGGAACTGAGCGCTGGGACGTTATGTATAATGACTTTGTTTTTCTAGGCCCAAGCGGCGATCCAGGCGAGATCTATGGTAGTGCTAGCTTAGAAGAAGCTATCAATAAGATGGTGGAGCATATGGAAAAAGACAATATTCCTTTTACCTCCCGGGGTGACAATTCTGGCACTCACAATAAGGAGAAAGGGCTCTGGCCCCTGGCCGGTTTTGAAGTGGAAGAAGTGGAAAAGAAGGAATGGTATACTTCCCTGGGACAGGGAATGGGAGATACCTTAATAGCCACCAATGAAATGGTAGGGTATACCTTGACAGACAGGGGAACATATCTGTCCATGATGGATAATCTGCCCAACCTGGAGATTGTGTTTGAGGGTGACGACAACCTTTTTAACCCTTACGGCATAATCCCTATTAATCCAGAGAAACACCCTGGTGTTAATTATGAAGAGGCTATGCTGTTGGTGGAATTCTTTATCTCCGATGAAACGCAGGAGATGATTGGTGAATTTGGTAAGGCTGAAAAA
>JAAZDU010000010.1 GCA_012512665.1 Bacillota bacterium
GCGCCATTAATTTTAATTCTTCCTACTAATTTTTTAGGACCCCTAATGACAAGAATCTCCTTTGCCACTGAAAGTTAATGTCCTCCTTTGCATGGAAGTGTTATATTATGACGCAGTGTAACGTAGAACGTTTTGAAAAATATTTTTACCTCACGCCGCGCCTTATCTACCCTCAAGATGTCCCGTAAAGGCATTAATATAAAAAACTTCACCGCTGTTTAAAAGGATCCTCCAAACAGGAGGTATCTCCCACCTCTCTGCCTCATAGTGAGGGCTATAAAAGCCGAGGTTGATTTGAATGATCTCCCTGCCACGGGCATCTTTCGCATATTCCTCTAAAAAGCGGATTAAAGCTGTGCTTACGGGGATTATCTCCCGTTCCTGGCCGCTAAAGTTCAGCGGGTTTAATAGATATAGTTCTGTGCTGATAATTTTTTCTCCTGCAGCTACAATATGTAAATAACTGCTAAAAATGGGAAAACCATTGAACTCCTGCGAATAATGTAAGTGCCAGCCCTCTTCCAATTTTACCTGATAGTCTTCTTTTAGCTGAACGGTGTCGGATATAAGCGCAAGAAATTCGGAAGCCAGTTCCATAGCCTTTTCCTTAGTTATTTCGGTTTCTACCCTCTCCACGTTAAGCTGGAATGAGATGGCTTTGGAAGGATCTATAGTTAGCCTTTTGTTGCCCTGCAGGTAGTGAACGGCCTGCTCTTTTTTTTGAAAAACGAGCTCCTTGGAATGGGGGAAAAAATAATCCAGCAATTCCTGCCGTGGTAAATTGACAGGTTCTACATATAAATGTGATAAACGCATGGCTCCCCGGGGAAGGGATATATTCATCTTGAAGCCCGCTTCTTCCAGGGCCGACTCCAGGCGCGGTTGTTCCCCCTCACGCTTGAAGTAGGCAAACTGTGAAGCACCATCTTGCTGCCAGAGCTGGTAACCCAAAAAAATATTTAGGAGAAGAAAGGCAATGATAAGGACAGTCTTGGCCCCGTTAAGATCCAACACAACCACCTCACTGCGTCAACTGCTTATTTCCGTACCCAGCAAATCTAAAGTCCTGGCATGAAGATATACTTTAAAATTATCTCCTATCTCCACTACCCAGGCCGGGGGAACCTGGATTTCACCTTCAAAGTCCTGGTTTTTCAGGTAATATCCGAGGTAAATATTATTAAGAACTAGCTTTCCAGCAGATAAATTAACAGCGCTTCTGTGCTGCTCCAAGAAAATTTGCAGGGCACGATGAAGGGCTTCACCATAGTTAACCAGCTGCTGGGATGATGATATTTCTGAAACCGGTAAGAACAGGTTGCGCTTATAGCGGCTAAGACCTCCTTCGTTTACCAGGACTTCCAGTGCAGGCTGTTTACTCTTTAGAGGAAGGCCGGAGTAATAAACCTGCCATGTAAGGCGGTAGCCTTCTTCTGTAAGCTCTAATTGCTCAAGAAATGTGTTGTCAGGCAGCCCGCCGTAAAAACTGATATACTCTGCTCCCTTGAGAATAGCCGAAGCCGGAGAAATATTAGCGCTATTTTTTTCCAGCAGGGGAGCGACAAATTCAAAGCCACCTTGCTCATAAAATCTTATGCTTTTTTCTCCATCGGTAAAAAAAACTGCGCCGTCTCTCTCTTCAATGCGCCTGGCCAGCGATTCGTCCCAAAAAATGCTTTCCAACAGCTCTTCTTTATTTACCTCTTCACGGCCGATGATAAGATCTGGCAAACAAAGAGCTTGCTGTGGAACCAGGATATTACCCTCTGCAACCAGAAAGGGCTCTTCCTCTTCTCCAGGCTCACTTTGTGCTTCTTCTTCATCTACCTGGTCTATCTTAAAATCTGACAGCGGCATAAGGGGGCCCTGAAGGTAAGTAGCAGCAACGGCTATATTTTCTTCGTAGCAAGGTCTAATAATTTCAGAAAGTTGTTCTCCTACCCAGGCAGGGTAGGAGATATAATAAATTTCATCTTCAGAAGTAAACAGGTAAACTGAATTGCTATCCTGGTCAATTTGAATCTTTTGCGCCGCACTGAAATAAAGGCGGTGGTCCGAGTTCAGTTCTATTTCCAGCGGGTAAGGTGGCGAAAACTCTAAAGTGATCGTGTTTCGCGGCTCAGCTGGAACTTCTTTACGGCTAACAGCCAGAGGAGAGCTTTCTCTGCGAAGGATCTCAAGTAAAACGGGATTGATTTCCTGCCAGAAATTGCAGGCTTGCCGGGTACAGCGCTCCAAATAAAAGGGCTCGCCTGCAGAATCATACAAAACTAAAGAAGAAGGAAGCAGAAAATAATGAACCGGAGGCATCTCCCCTGCAAGCTGCAGCAACCTGGAAGGTATCTCCTCCGTCTTCTCCAATGGCGGGAAACCAAACCAGAGGCAGTAAGTTTGCCCCAGACTAAGTAGTACAAGCAGCAAGAGAATAGCATCTTTTATTTTTCCCATTCCTTGTTTCCCCCACCCTGCTTGAGGACTGCTCTTTCACTGTTGGCCAGGGGCAGTGAAAAAGAGATGGTAGTTCCTTTCCCGGGTTCCGATTCCACGGCAATAGTGCCGCCGTGGGCCTCCACTATTTGGCGGGCAATGGCCAGACCTAAACCTGTTCCACCATACTTGCGCGAACGAGCTTTATCTACGCGGTAAAAGCGTTCAAAAATGCTAGGCTGATCTTCAGGTGGAATTCCTATGCCGGTATCTTCAACAAATACCATTATTGTCTCAGGCAAAAGCTGCCTGGCTCCCAATCTTATTTGCCCCCCGGCGGGTGTATACTTCACGGAGTTTTCCAGCAGATTAAGGAGGACCTGGCGTATTTTATCCCTGTCGCCCCAGGCCAAGGGCAGCTTGCCCAAATCTTCCTGGACCAATTCAAGCCCTGCTTCATCGCACTCCATCGCCATCTGTTCGGCCAGTTCCTGAAAGAGGCCGGCCAGATCTATCTTTTCCAGTTTAAGGCTTATCTGCTGCGCATCAAGTTGGGACAAAATTAAAAGATCTTGAACTAGATTGACCATCCTTTCTGTCTCCTGTTCCACCACCCTTAAAAACTTCTTGCGGGTCTCGTCGCTGCGGACTGCGCCGTGCAGCATAGTTTCCACATAGCTTTTAATGGTGGTAAGCGGTGTTTTGAGTTCGTGGGATACATTGGCCACAAACTCCTGCTGCATGTGGATTAATTTCTTTTCCTGGGTGGCATCGTGTAAAACTACCAGCCAGCCCAGGGGAAAACTGTTTTCCGGGTAATAGGCGAGGTGCAGCCTGATAACTTTATCCTTGTAAATAACCTCCCTGCTGAGGGGCTCATCCCCGGCGGGAAGCGAAACATTTTCTTCAGCAAACAATGTCTTTAGTATGGTCTTAAGTTCCAGCTCCCTGCTCTCGCAACCCAAAAGCCTGGCTGCAGACGGGTTGAGGTGAATTATTTTTCCCTGGTGGTCGCAGGCTACAATTCCGTCCTGCATATAGTTCAAGATGGTTTCCACCTTGGTTTTTTCTGCAGATATTTCTTGTAGGGTTTCTTTTAGGCGGCGGGAGAGAAAATTAAACATCTCCCCCAGCCGCCCTATTTCATCCTGGGAACGGACCTTAATGGTATCCGGGAAATCGCCCCGTGCCAGGGCGGCTGCGCGGGAGGTAACCTCCTGTATGGGTGCCGTAATGGTGCGGGCCAGCACAAAACCCAAAAAAACAGCAATGCTCATGACCAGGGCTGACGCCGAGATAAGAATGAGTTTCACCTCACGCAGGGTAAGGTCTATCTCTTCCAGGGAACCTTTCAGATAGAGGGCGCCAACTACTGTCTGGCCGCTCTTAACCGGCAGGGCCAGGTAGTAAAAGCGCCTGCCGGCCTGGTAATCGTAGCGTATTGACTCGGAACGAGTCCCCGACAGGGCCAGTATCAGGTCCTGCTGCCGGAAGGAAGGGCTTGTAAAAGCAGTATGAACAGTGCTTGGAGGGCTGATGGTCCTGCCGTAGCGGTCTAGGACGGAGATCTCCAGCTGGTGGGCCCCACCAAATTCTTTAATCAGCTCTGAAATGTACTCCTCATAGTAGCGCTCTTCTACCAGGTAGCGCTCTAAAAAGCTGGAAATCAAGCGGCCCTGGGCTTCTAGGCTGTTGGCGTAATTATGCAAATAATAGCTTTCCAGGGATTGGACAAGATAAGCTCCCATGAGCTGCATGGCAAAAAGAATTATAAGGGAATATAAAAAAACAATCTTCCACTGGACAGATTTAAACATTAGCTCACCTCAGGGCCTCCTTAAATAGTAACCAACACCCCTTTTGGTACGCAAGTACAAAGGATTTCCAGGATCTTCCTCGATTTTTTCCCGCAGTCTCCGTACCGTAACATCCACGGTCCGCTCGTCGCCATAATAATCGTAATCCCACACTTCTTGCAACAGTTTTTTACGGCTAAAAACAATGCCCTGGTGCCGCAGCAAAAAATACAGCAGGGAAAATTCTTTATGGGTTAGCTCAACTTTTTGGTCCTTCATCCACACCTCCATCGTCTCAGGCGAAAGCTTGAGTTCACCACAAGTTAATAGCTGTGCAGGCTCTTCCTGCATCTGCACCCTTCTCAGGGCTGCTTTTACCCTGGCTACAAGCTCTCGCGCACTGAAAGGCTTGGTTACATAATCGTCCGCGCCCAGCTCCAGCCCCAGCACTTTGTCAATTTCGGTGTCCCTGGCAGTTAGCATGATTATTGGCACATTCATTTTTTCACGGATTTGGCGGCAAACCTCAAAGCCGTCCTTGCCCGGCATCATAATATCCAAAATAATGAGCTGGGGCTTTTCCGCAAAGGCAAGGCGCAGGGCTTCTTCGCCATCGTAGGCGGGTATAACGGTGAAGCCTTCTTCTTCTAAATTATATTTAACAATATCTACAATAGGCTGTTCATCATCTACAACCAGGATCTTTCCCTGCATAGCGGCCACTCCCCTAACCCATAAAAAAGCTCTGTTTTTTTGGTAATTCTCTTTGGGGACAAGCTTCTCCTGCTTCATAATTTTGGCATAGGTACAAAAAAAACGGCCGCCTACGGGCCCGTTAAAATAAATATATATTTAAAGAGGGGGTCAACTGTCTAAATTATAATAGAGTAATGTTACAGGGATGTTACAGCCAATTTATTTTTTGATTACATAAAAGATTCGTATTATAATAAGTGTCTTCTCTAAGGGTTAAAGAAGTTTAAGGGATTGATGCTGGGGCCGTACTTACCTCCTGTGCGAACCTCAAAATGAAGGTGAGTGCCTGTAGTGCGGCCGGTAGAACCCATGGTTGCAATCTTCTGCCCCTTGGCTACCGTTTGCCCCTGCTGCACAAGGTTGCTGGAGTTATGAGCATACCTGGTGTAGTAGTGGCCGTGATAAATAACTATGCTGTTGCCATAACCACTTTCCCTACCTGAAAAAACTACCACACCGCTATCGGCCGCCAAAATTGCCGTTCCTGCTGGAGCCCCTATGTCAACTCCGGCATGGAAACTGCCGCTTCGCCAACCATAAGTCGAGGTGATCCTGCCCCCGCCTCGCACCGGCCAGCTAAAGCTGCCTGTCCCTTGAGAGGGAATTTTGGCAGTCCCGCGTGCAATTACCTGGGTAACAGGTTCTTTGATAACTTCTTCTCCTACTTTTTCCCTGGCAATCTCCGCACCATTTTCTTTAGTTACAAGGTAAGTTACTTTTTTTCTGCCCAGCTGCCCCTGCGTTATCACCTTTGACTGAGAGGTCCACATGGAGCTGTCGTCAACGTATTCTGTAGAAAAGGGAATGTTTTCTTCTTCTGTTATTTCCTCCAAAGTAGTTACATTTACAATGGGTTCCGGTACAATCAGGTTCAGCTCATCACCTATTTGCAGCAGATCGCCTTCTAACTGGGGATTGGCTTCTTTTATCTCCTCCAGCGATAGGTCGTGCTTGTTAGCTATACTCCACAGCGAGTCTCCCCGCGATACCAGGTAAACCTCTCGTCGGTCTGTTCCTCTCAGCAGGATAGAGGCAACGTCTTCAGCTTTTTTTATCTCTTCAGGGAAAACCAGGGTTTGCCTGCTATCAATCGTCTCTGCCACAGCAACGTCTACCAGCCTGGCATCTTCCCTTTGGGTCAAGTAAGCGCCCTGCACGAGCTCTGTAACCTTCTCCACTGCTTCCTTGCTTTCCAGTGGAGCAATATCCTTTCCATTTACAGTGAGCATGTAAGCCCTGACTTTAAATGATAATAATCTTCTTAAAGCATGCTCTAACAGGTATAAGTCTTCTTCAACCTCTTCGCGGGCTTCTTGAGCAAAGGTTACTTCTTCCATCATAACTACTTCTCTGCCATAAGAGCGCGCTGCTTCTTCCTTGATAGAAGCCAACACATTTTCTATGGTTTCTTTTTCCTCGGCCAGGCCCGCCTCCTCGCCGTCTACATATACAACCCAGTATTGCTTTTCCGTCTCAATTACTTCCGCTTGCAGAGCCAGCGGTAACATGAGGGCTAAAAGAATTGTTGAAACCAGTATAAACACGCCCAAAGCAATGCTTTTTTTCTCCATGGGCCGTCGCCAGCAATTGATAAGAATATGCCTTAGTAACTTCATCACCCCCTGGGGCAGGAATAATGTTAAAAAAATATTATTCATTTTTAAGCATTGTTAAAACAGCTTAATGGTTTCTTCATAAAAAGAAAAATTCCTGCCTCTTTGAGAAAAATAATTAATATTTTTTAACATTTTGGGTGACTACTGGCATATACCTTGTACTTAAAGCCTGCACCAGCTATGGCCAACAGATACAAATGCTACAAGTGTGCCACTTATCTTTTCCGTACGCTGGAAGAGCAGAATATTTCCCCTTGACTTTATTGCTCCTCTATTGTATGCAGAAACTTGTCAGCTGGTGTCAATGTTTATCTTTTTGCAGGCGGCGGGCAATTTCATTTCCTACCAGCATGCCAGCTGCAGAGGCTTGCACCAGGCCGCGCGTTACCCCAGCACCATCCCCAACTGCAAACAGGTTGTTTACATTGGTCTCCAGCACCTGGCTGAGGGCAACTCTAAACGAATAAAATTTAACTTCTACCCCGTAAAGGAGAGTGTGGCGCGAATTAACCCCGGGGGCTAGTTTATCCAGCGCTTCCAGCATCTCCAAAATAGAGAGCAAAAATCGATAGGGCAGAACAAGGCTTAAATCTCCCGGTGTAGCCTCTTTCAAAGTGGGTCTTACCAGCCCCCTCTCCAGGCGCTCCCTGGTAGAGCGCCTTCCTGCTAATAAGTCCCCCAGCCTTTGCACAATGACACCACCGCCGAGCATATTGGCTAAGGAGGCTACGTAGCGGCCATAACGGGTTGGCTCCTTAAAAGGTTCGGTAAAAGTTTTACTCACCAACAGAGCAAAATTTGTATTTTCCGTCTGGCGTTCTGCGTAACTATGGCCGTTAACGGTAATGAGGCCTTCGTTGTTTTCCAAAACTACCTCACCGTTGGGATTCATACAAAAAGTGCGGACCCTGTCATCAAAAGTCGGTGCATAATAGACAAGTTTGGGTTCGTAAACAAAGCTAGTAAGATGTTCGGTTACAACAGCAGGAATTTCAACCCTTACCCCAATATCAACAGCATTATTGGAAGCCTGCAGCTTCAGGCGCCTGGCTACCTGATAAAACCAGGTAGAGCCTTCTCGCCCTGGCCCACAGACCACATACGGAGCTAAATAAATATCCTCGCTGGCAGTTTTTACACCCTGAACCCGATTATTTTCAACTAAAATATCCTCAACAAGGGTATTTGTTTTTATCTCTGCTATAGAGGAGAGCTCCTGGTACATATTCCGCAGCACTTTTATACAGTTTTCCGTGCCCAGGTGGCGGATTTTTGCCGGAATAAATTTAAGGCCTGCTGCGGCAGACTGCCGCTTAAATGAGCTTATTATTTTTTCATCAGTGCCATATATTCTGGAAGGTGCTCCATAGCGGAGGTAAACTTTGTCAACTTCTTGTATAAGGTTGTTTAGCTCATCCTTATCCAGAAGCTCGCTTAAGAAACCACCGAAATCGGTTGTTAAGGTAAGCTTGCCGTCGCTAAATGCACCGGCGCCACCCCAGCCGCTTACTACAGAGCAAGGAGAACAGTGGAGGCAGCTTGTGCCGCGGGCTGCCATGGGGCACTCTCTCTTCGCTATGCTATGGCCTTTTTCCAAGAGCAGAACCTTAAACCCATGCGGTGCTAAAGCTAAAGTGGTAAAAATACCCGCAGGGCCGCCTCCTATAATGATAACATCGTACTTATTGTGTTTAGTCATCTCACATCATCCTTAAAGAGGATTTTTCAAGAATCTTCTCTCGAGGCCTGGTTAAGC
>JAAZDU010000114.1 GCA_012512665.1 Bacillota bacterium
TGGAAATGCACAGTACATAACCAAGAACAGGTTGCTTCACCACGGTACGCTGCTTTATAGTTCCAATCTTGACGATCTCGAAGAAGCCTTAAATGTCAGCGCCGACAAAATTGAATCCAAAGGTATTAAGTCGGTTAGAAGCAGGGTTACCAATATTTGCGATCATCTCCAGGAAGATATTGGGCTGCAAAAGTTTAAGGAGCTGCTTTTAGAAAGCATATTTAACGGGGCCAATATTAAGACAAAACGGCTGGTCCCGGAAGATCAAGCACAAATTAAAGAGCTGGTGAAAACAAAATATAGTACCTGGAAGTGGAATTTCGGGGAGTCCCCTGCCTATAACCTCAGCAGAACCAAACGCTTTAATTCAGGCAAGGTTGAGTTAAAACTATACGTAAAAGATGGCATAATAAAAGAATGCAAGATATACGGTGATTTTTTTGGCATGAAGGATATAGCAGATATTGAGCATTTGCTTACAGGTAAAAAGTTTGAGGAGAATGAGATAAGGTCACTGCTAGAAACTGTAGATGTCCCTCAATATTTTGGCGGATTAAGCCATGGCGAACTTATGGAATTATTTGTTTGATAACCTTGTTGTTTGATGGTCTTGACATCCCAGGAAAACTGTTGTTACAATAGTTTTATATTAATAATAGCTATTAATAGCTATTTTTTACTTAGTGGGTCAATTATTTATTATAAAAGAGGGAGAGGTGTGCTAATTGACAGAAAGGTTACAAGTTTACAAATGTTTGATCTGCGGTAATATTGTGGAAGTGCTGCATGTCGGGAAAGGGGAGCTGGTTTGCTGCGGCAGGCCGATGAAGCTGTTGGAAGAAAACACAGAGGATGCTTCAAAAGAAAAACATGTTCCTGTAGTTAAAAAATATGGGGAAAAGGTTACCGTTAAAATAGGAAGTGCTCCTCATCCCATGGAAGAAAAGCACTATATTGAATGGGCTGAGGTAATAGCTGGAGAAAAAATAAGCCGCAAATTCCTTAGTCCTAATAACACCCCGGAAGTAGTTTTTGACTGTACAGGAGACGAGCAGGATATAACCGTGCGTATTTACTGCAATTTGCACGGCTTATGGAAGGCATAACGCCTGGTTGTAGGGAAGCTTTGCATTAAGCGAGGCCTTGGGAGACTAAAGCATAAAGTTTAATTGCCATATAGCAAGAAAAAACCCAGAGCTTATTGCGAGCCCTGGGTTTTAGCTTGTATAGCTTAATCTATTTTCTCAAATTCTTCCTTGCCTACGCCACAAACCGGGCAGACCCAGTCATCTGGAAGATCATCAAAAGCTGTTCCTGGGGCGATGTCGCCTTCCGGGTCTCCCTCCTCTGGATCGTAAACATAGCCGCACACAGTGCATTCGTACTTTTCCATTCAAACACAGCTCCTTTTTAATTTTTCATTTTCTTTAAGCGTTACTTTTGCGGGATAAAATTTCCTCGGCAAAAAGCTCCCCTACTGTATAAGCTTCTTGAAGGGCATCGGGCTTTTTTAAAATAGCGCCTTTTTCGTCTATGCCCCTGTAGCAAAGGCTGCCATAATAGTGGTAGTTAATATTGTGGTAATAAATTTTGGCTATTTTCAGGGCATCTTCACAGTATTCCTTTTTTTTCATTGCGCCCACGGAGATAAAATAACCGAGCTTTCCCATTTCCAGCGTAACTTTAGGTTTTTTCAGCTGATATTTAGCCTGCCACCAGCACTGGAAGCGGTCAATAAATATTTTTAGCTGCCCCGAGAGGGTACCGAAGTAAATTGGCGAAGCCAGGACCATGGCCCTGGCGGCAGCAACCCGTGGGTAGATGCTTTGCATATCGTCCTTAAGTATACATTCCCCCGTCTTTGCGCAGCTATCGCAGGCCTGGCAAGGTCGGATATTTAAATCGTTAACCCTGATACTGCTTACGTTCAGCCCCTTTTTTTCCAAAGCCCGGACAAAGAACTGCAACAAGAGTTCACTGTTGCCGTGGCGACGTGGGCTGGATGAAATGGCCAGGATGGTGTCCTTCTGGGCTGGCATTTAATTATTTCACCACCTTACTTTATCTTTTACTATGTGGCCTACGATGCATTAAAGTAGCTGGTTGCCAGGCGTATCCATATTATAATGACGTACGCTAACAATTATAAGCAAACAATAGCATCAAATGTAGCCTGTGTCAATTGCATTAACCCCCTTTTTAAATAATCATTTTGGTTGACGTACCGTATGGTATAATCCTGATAAACAATAATAATGAGATAGTTTACGGCAGAAGAATATAGATGGGGGGGTGGGGAAATGATCCTGGAGAAGGAGATGCTTATCAAAGGAGTAATGCTCTGGAATCTTGTAGCATTTATAGTGATGGCCTACGATAAATATGCTGCGGTTAAAAAGTTAAGGCGCGTGCAAGAAAAGCACATATTTGCCCTGGCTTTATTTTTGGCTGCAGCCGGAGTATATTGGGGAATGCTAATTTTCCGCCATAAAACTCTTCACCTGAGCTTTCGCCTGGGCATTCCCGTTTTATTGGTTATAAATATTGTCCTCTTTTACTATATTATTTGCTCCTGTTAAATCTGGCACAAAGTTTTCCAGTGTATGGGTTTTTAAATAATTAAGAAATTGTTTGTTAATAGAGGATATTGTATCTCCAAAAATACATTTTTCAAAAGGGCATTTAGCCTGGCCCAGGGGACAACACCCTCCCATAAGAATCTTGCCTTCTATCACTTCATATATATCCAGGAAAGAGATGTCTGCAGGCTTTCTTT
Organism: Bacillota bacterium; assembly: GCA_012512665.1. Taxonomy (GTDB): domain Bacteria; phylum Bacillota; class Dethiobacteria; order DTU022; family JAAZDU01; genus JAAZDU01. Next base: position 2,777 of record JAAZDU010000114.1, read on the forward strand.
TTAAGGAGAAACCACCTTTGGGTCCCCTGGCTGATTTCAAAAGGCCAGCCTTTACTAAGCGCTGCAGAACTTTGGCCAGGTGATTTTCCGAATAGCCGGTTTCTCCAGCAATGTCTTTCACGCTTACCGTCTCCTTTTCACTGCGGGCGATAAAGACCATGCTGTGCAGTGCCAGGGAGAGCATTTCAGAAATATGAACAACCGAATTGGAGCTCATCTAGAACCCCCTCCTTTACCAAAACATGGGGGAGAAGAAGAAGGGATGAATTTGTAGACAGCACCATCCCTTCTTTTTCCATTATCGTTTTTAGAAGGTTAAACTCAAATTATTTTTACCCTTTTAGACTAATTTTTTCAGGTCTTCATCTACAGTCGAAATACCCGATATACCAAATTTTTCTACAAGAGCATTGGCCACATTGGGAGAGAGGAAAGCTGGCAGAGACGGCCCCAGGTGAATGTTTTTAATACCGAGGTGCAACAGGGCCAGAAGAACTATGACCGCTTTTTGCTCGTACCAGGCGATGTTATAGGAGATTGGTAGCTCATTGATATCGTTAAGCTCAAACACTTCTTTTAGTTTCAGGGCTATTACCGCCAGCGAGTAAGAATCATTGCACTGGCCGGCGTCTAAGACGCGGGGTATGCCGTCTATCTCCCCCAGATTTAGCTTGTTGTATTTATATTTAGCACAGCCTGCTGTTAAAATGACAACATCCTGCGGTAGCCTTTTAGCAAACTCTGTATAATATTCTCTTGCCTTCATCCTGCCGTCGCAGCCAGCCATTACTATAAATTTTTTAATTGCACCGCTTTTAACGGCACCTACTACCTTATCCGCCAGGCCTAAAACAGTATTATGGGCAAAACCTCCGATGATTTTGCCGTTTTCTATTTCCTGAGGGGGCTTGCACTTTTTAGCGTGTTCGATTAAAGGAGAAAAATCCTTTGCCTTGCCTGGCTCTCGATCTGCTATATGAGTTAGCCCGCTAAAACCAACATTGCCTGTGGTATAAACTCTATCTTTGTACGACTCTTTAGGCGGTACCAGGCAGTTGGTAGTCATCAAGATGGGGCCGTTAAAAGACTCAAACTCCTCCTTCTGTTTCCACCAGGCGTTTCCATAGTTTCCTACAAAGTTTTCATATTTTTTAAAGAAGGGGTAATAGTGTGCTGGCAACATCTCACCGTGTGTATAGACATCGATACCTGTACCCCTGGTTTGTTTTAAAAGTTCTTCTAAATCTTTTAGGTCATGCCCACTTACCAGGATACCGGGATTATTTCTGACGCCAATATCAACCTTTGTTATCTCAGGGTTTCCATAAGTTTTAGTATTTGCTTCGTCCAGTAAAGCCATTACCTTTACTCCGTATTTTCCTGTTTCCAGGGCAAGTGCAGTTAAGTCCTCTGCTGACAACGAGTCGTCCAGAGTTGCCGCCAGGGCTTTTTTCATGAACTTAAAAATTTCATCATCAGAAAACCCAAGAATAAGAGCATGATCAGCATAAGCCGCCAATCCTTTTAAGCCATAGGTAATCAATTCCCGCAGGGAGCGGATATCTTCATCTTTGGTGGCAAGGACCCCTACTGTTTCAGCTTTTTGTTCAATTTCGGCGTCGTTTTGGGGAGTCCAAAGCTGTGCATCGTGCAGCTTGTTTTTTTCTGCGCCAACTTTGTCCAAGAGTTCATTTCTGAGTGACAGGGCCTCTTTAATCTTGTCCATAAAAAAGTCCTTGTCGAAATTGACGTTGGTAATAGTAGAGAATAGCCCTTTAATTATAAATTCGTTTACGCTTCTTTGATCAATTCCCTTTTCTGCTTGTAGGCTGCTTTTGGCTATCCCTTTAAGAAGATAAATAAGTAGATCCTGCAGTTTTGCAACTTCTGGTGTTTTTCCGCATACACCTTTTACAGTGCAGCCCTTGTTCCTGGCCGTCTCCTGGCATTGGAAACAAAACATACTCACCATCAAAGCCCCCCTATCAAATAGTATATAGGTATTATAGTACTTATATACCTAAATGTCAAGAAAAAAATATATCGGGTCCGAAATTTTTTGCTGCTCCTCTGCAGGTTCTTTCAGGGTAAAATACCAGCACTTTGCCTGGGAAAGCAGCTTATCACAAGCAATTTTAGGAACGACATATATCAATTACTGCCCCTCCGGTAACTTTTGTAGCTGCTGCAAGCCGGATAAAAATGAGATCAGACAATTGTGTAACAAACTTTAAAGATAAGTGCTATAATATTGGCTGTGCAAGAAACAGGAGGGGAGCTATTTTGACAAACTTTTGGGTTTCATTTATTCTAATCATTGTTTCCTTGAGTGCAGGTTATGCCTACAGGCTCAGCGTACTTAGTCGCGATCCTCAGGGAGCTGGCAAGCTGCGCCTTATAGCCACAGCTATACAAAAATTAGTGGTTGTGGTAATTACGCCAGTGATTCTAATCAATGCCTTTTGGGTACTAGATATTGCTGGCGGAACAATGGTTTTATATCCATTTATTGGATTAATGTCCCATGTTATAGGTGGTGTAATTGCCCTGGCTATTTCCAGACAATTTGGTCACACGCGCAGGCAGACTGGAGCGATGTTTACCTGTGGAGCCTTCACCAACCTCAGTTCCTTCGGCGGGCTGGTAGCTTATATGTACTATGGTGAAGCTGGTTTTGCCCTGTCAGTCCTGTTTAAATTGTTTGAACCGGTTGCCTACTACGGCATCGGCTTTCCCCTGGCCAAACTGTACTCGGAGAACGTTTCTAATAACGGCACAATAAAATGGCGCATTGACTTGAAGGCGCTGCTGCGGGACCGCCTTGTCCTGCTGCCCCTTATCGCTATTCTTTTAGGGATGCTGCTTAACTGGTCTGGTTTAGATCGGCCGTATTTTTTGGACACATTGGTGTCGCCTATGGTTATGCTTTCAACAGTGATGATGCTGTTATCTGTAGGGTTAAATATGAGGCTTGCTGCTGCGTCAGGTTATTTTCGTGAGGCTATGGCATTAGCTAGTATCAAGCACCTGCTTATGCCTGTACTGATGACTGCAACAGGATTGGCACTTGGTTACGGCAAAATAGATGGAGGATTGCCGCTGCGTGTTTTAATTACCATGGGCGCCATGCCAGTAGCCTTTAATTCCCTCATTCCGCCGTCTATCTATAATTTAGATATTGATTTGGCTAATTCTTGCTGGATAGTAAGTACTGCTCTTTTTGTCATAGTAATCTTACCGTTGTTGTATCTGTTAACATTGGCTGGTTAAGTCATTTTCGGTTTCAATATTTTATTCACCGGAATAAAGGTATTTTTTAATAGCAAATATTCCCGCTAAGGCAATAACACCTGCAGCAATTTCATAAGGCCCTTTTGTAATTAGTATTATTTTTCTCGCTACTGCAAAGAGCATAATATCCAGTACGACCGATGGAGATTGCTTAATGAGCATTAATGAAAGTTCCATGCCAATAATCAGCAGCAATATATTTGTGATAAGCTCTTCAAAAAGAAGAAAAGGCTCATTACCGTTATAGTTATACATCTGGTAAACGCCTTTGATGCTGTTCCCTATATTAACGATAACGGCTATAATGATAATTGCAGCTAATATTACTTCTAATAATATAATTATACTTTCAACGTGTTTAATTGTTTTATTCATACCTGAAATATTAACATTATTTTTTTAAAGTTTCAATGTTAAATAATGTTTTTCTTAAAAAGATTGTAATTATTACGCTAATGCGTGTTATTTAAACATGAAAAAGAAAGTGGCATTGACAATTATAACATAATTCTATAAAATGCAGTTAGAGTGTCACAAAATTGAAATATATGCTACGCTATTAAGATGATAACACCAGTTTTTTGACCCTACGATGGGGGTGGCTGCATGCTCTGTGAAAAATGTGGAGAGAAAATTACCCAGGATGAGCTTTACGACTATGCTGGCCAGAATTTATGTGATAAGGTTTGCCTCACTCTCATGGAGTGAAGAATGTCTCAGGTGGGAAGTAAAGATAAGCACGCATTTAAATTTTTTATAAGGAGATGAGCATAAATGTGTGTAGTAACCCTTTATAAGGACAGCATTAAAGAAGAAAATAAGCTGGTTGACAATGTATCCAGGTATACCCTGGACCTGAAAACGGGGAAGCTTACCGTTTATCCAATGCTTAGCGAACCGCAGGAATTTAAAATTACTAAAGGGATAAGCTGGGACGAAAGCAA
>JAAZDU010000115.1 GCA_012512665.1 Bacillota bacterium
GGAGCGGAATGCAGAAACTGCGGGTTATGGTTGTTGATGATTCAGCCTTTATGAGGCGTTTTCTGGGGGATATCATCCAGCAGGACCCCCAGCTTGTCCTGGCAGGGACGGCACGCAACGGTGAAGATGCCTTAAAAAAAATTGACCGCCTTAAGCCGGATGTTATTACCCTGGATCTTGAGATGCCCAAGATGGATGGGCTGGAGACCTTAAAAAGGATTATGGCCTCTTCACCCAGGCCTGTTATCATGGTCAGCAGCCTTACCCGTGAGGGAAGCGAGGCTACCCTGGAGGCGCTGGCCAGCGGCGCAGTGGATTTTGTTACCAAGCCCTCTTTCCCCTTTACTGGAGAAGGGCAGGAAGATATTAAAAAGAGCTTGCCTGTGAAAATAAAAGAAGCGGCCAGGGCCAGGCTGCTGCCCAGGCCGGCCGCAGCGCAGGCCGGGGAAAAAACTGCTGCCAAAATTTTGTCCGACAGTTTTTTCCAGAAAATCAGCACCGGCTCCGGTGCCCTTTTAAGCGACCTGCGCCTGGTTGTAGCCATTGCTGCCTCTACGGGAGGCCCCAGGGCCCTGGAGGAAGTGGTGAAAGATTTTCCCCGCAATTTTCCCGGCACCGTCCTTATTACACAACACATGCCGGCCGGCTTTACTTCCTCCCTGGCTAAAAGGCTGGACAGAGTTTCCGGCCTTCGCATTAAAGAAGCGGAGGCGGGCGACCGCCTGCAGCCCGGGACAGGCTTTGTCGCCCCGGGGGGTTACCACCTGCTGGTTGATAAAGAAGGCCTTTTATATTTGGACAGCTCTCCGCCGGTGCAGCATGTGAGGCCCTCGGCAGATGTGATGATGGCCTCGGTAGCCGGCGTTTTTGGCAGCAGGGCTATTGGAGTTGTCCTGACAGGCATGGGCAGGGACGGCACTGACGGCATGAAGGCCGTTAAAGAAAAAGGGGGGTGGACTATTGTCCAGGAACCATCTACTGCCGTTATTTGGAGCATGCCGAAGTCTGTTATAGAAGCAGGATATGCGGACGAAATACTGCCGCTTTCTGATATAGCCCGGGCGATACAAATATTTGCAGGGATGTAAATTTGTTAAATCGTATTGGGAGGTAATGAAGCAGTTGGTCGAGGGTTGGGATTATGAAGAGTTTAAGCGCCGTTTTTACCAGAAAATGGGGCTTGAGCTTGACCGCTATAAGGACAAGCAGATGGAACGCCGCATTCGCCAGCTGATGCAGCGGGAAGGAAAAGCAACATTTAATGAACTTATGCAGTACATTTTAGAGGACGAGAAGTTCAAGGAAAAATTTATGAACTACCTCACCATCAATACATCGGAGTTTTTCCGGGACGGCAAAGTCTTTGCCTCTTTGCAGGGTGAGATTTTGCCACGCCTTTTGCACAGCTTCCAGTCCCTTTTCATCTGGAGCGCCGGTTGTTCCATAGGGGCAGAATCATACAGCATCGCCATTTTGCTGGATCAACTCCGCGCCCTGCACAGGGCACGCATCGTGGCCACAGACATCGATGAGAAGGCGCTTTCAATAGCCAGGAAAGGAGTTTACCAGGAAAAGCTGCTGGATAACACCGGGCCCCACTTAATTAACAAGTACTTTACAAAAAACAAGGAAGGGCTGGCTATTTCGGAGAAGCTGAGGAAAGCCGTTGATTTTAGAAGCCATAATCTTTTTGTTGATCCTGTTCCGGGCCGCTGCCATTTAATTCTCTGCCGCAATGTTTTTATTTACTTTAAGGCCGACACACAGGCTTTCCTGCTGGAAAAATTTAGTTCAAACCTGGAGCAGGGCGGCTTTTTGGTGATCGGCTCGGCAGAATACATCAGCAACCCCGGGCGCTACCGCCTGAAAAAGCTTTACCCCACCATCTATGAGAAATTATAGGGCGGCTTTGTGCCGCGCTCAAGGCGCAGCTGGGCGCCAGCGCAAGTTACAGATTTATCTTGCATAAAGGCTGTCAATACTTTTTGAAAATGTCACCTGAAAAGCGCCAAAAAAGCTGTTAATTATCTCGTGAAAATGTCACCTGAAATTAGTTTTTTGGGGGCTTTGCCCCCAAACCCCCATCCTCGCCGGA
>JAAZDU010000116.1 GCA_012512665.1 Bacillota bacterium
ATACTGCTCACCGCACTGAAGAAGAAGCTGAAGATGAGGCTCTTAAAATGTTGGAGGTATACAGGGACTTTGTGGAGACAGAGCTGGCTATACCTGTGATAAAAGGGCAGAAGACAGAACGCGAAAAATTTGCGGGCGCTCTTCGCACATATACCATTGAAGCCCTTATGAGTGATGGCAAGACATTGCAGGCAGGTACCTCCCATAATCTTGGACAACATTTTGCCAAGGTGTTTGATATTACATTTCTGGATCAGGATAAGCAGCTAAAATATGTCTGGACAACTTCCTGGGGGGTTTCTACCCGCCTCATTGGTGCTGTTATAATGGTGCATGGGGATGATCGCGGTTTAAAACTGCCACCTAAAATTGCCCCTATCCAGATTATTATAGTTCCTATTCTTACTAAGCAGGAAAAAGAAAATGTACTGCGCCAGGCTGAAGAGCTTTACGGCAAGCTCAAGGGCAAATTCCGGGTTAAGCTTGATGACAGGGAAGAATATTCGGCAGGCTGGAAGTTTAATGAGTGGGAAATGAAAGGTGTGCCGGTGCGTGTAGAAATAGGTCCAAAGGATATAAGCACTAATGAGGCAGTCCTGGTTCGCAGAGATAGAGGGGTTAAAGAGAGAGCTTCCCTTGATAAGATTGAGGATAGATTAGAACAGCTTTTGCAGCAGATTCAGGTCGATATGTTTCAACAAGCTTTGCAATTTAGAAAAGATAATACGCATGAAACTAACGACTACGATGAATTTAAAAGGGTTTTGGAAGATAAGAGGGGTTTTATTCGAGCTCCCTGGTGCGGTCAGGAGGAATGCGAGACCAAGATAAAGGATGAAACAAAAGCCACCATTAGGTGCATTCCTTTTAAAGGCGGGGAGGAAAAACCTGAAAAATGCATATACTGCAACTCTCCGGGGAAACATTATGTTTATTTTGCCAGGTCTTACTAGAGCAGCAAGATGAAAAGGCAATTGAGACGGGAAATACTGTCGTGGCGGGATAAAATGGACCCGGAGGAGATTAATAAAAAAAGCTGTATAATTAAGGACAAGCTGTTGTCTCTTAATTGTTTTAAAGGTGCTCAAACAGTAATGTTTTTCCTTTCTTTTGGAAGTGAGGTTAACACATTTCCCATTATCGACAAGGCTTTAAAACTGGGGAAAAGAGTTGTTGTACCCAAAACAATTCCTGACAGAAGAGAAATGATTCCCTCGCTATTATTGGACCTGTCAGCTGACCTGGAGCCAGGTTTAAAAGGGATTTTAGAACCCAAAGCAAGTTCGTTAAGGCCAGTTCCTGCAAAAGAAATTGACTTGGTAGTAGTACCAGGGGTGGCTTTTGACTCTTACGGCAACAGGTTGGGTTATGGGGGCGGTTATTACGACCGCTTTTTTCAGCTGCTGAAAGAGAACACGCCCCTGGTGGCGCTTGCTTTTGCGGGGCAGCTGGTGGAGGAAGTTCCTATTAATCCCCATGATAAAAAGGTTGGTGTATTAATAACCGAGGAGAAAATATATATATTCAACCCTCATTTTAGTTAATTAAGAGGAAAAGCGGTTCTTAAAGAGAATAATTTAGAAAAGATTTTTATGTAGCAGTTCCAAAAAGATGTAATACTGTCGGATTTGAGGCAAAATATAATTTTGTGGCATTTTTTTGGAGCAAATATTTTTGCTGAGGGAGGTAAGGGGATTGCAAGAAAAAATAGATAAAGTATTATCAGCTTTTAATGGAGATAGAAGTGAACTTATTCCCATGTTGCAGGCGATGCAGAAAGAATTAGGCTACCTTTCAGAAGAGGGAATGCAAGCTATTGCAAAGCATATTGGTATGGCGGAAAGCCAGGTTTATGGTGTTGCGACTTTTTATGCGCAGTTTTATTTTGCTCCCCGTGGTAAACATGAAATTAAGGTGTGCAGCGGAACAGCCTGCCATGTTAAAGGTGGAGCAAGAATTTTAGAAACTTTAGAAAGCCAGCTGAAGATTAAGTGTGGAGAAACTACAGCTGATCGAAACTTCAGCTTAGAAAAAGTTGCCTGCGTTGGATCCTGTGCACTTGCTCCGGTTGTCATGATAGATGATAACGTCCATGGGAGATTAGAATCTAAGAAGGTTAAGGGGGTACTAGATAAATATGCTTCAGAAGTATGAGCTGATTAGGAAAGAGGCTGAAGAAAAGCTCGCCCCTGTAAAAGAAAGTGGAAAGCCATTGATCATTGTAGGTGCAGCTACTTGTGGACGCGCTACAGGAGCCCTGGATGTTTTGCAGGCAATTAAGGAAAAACTTAAGGATATTAGCATTGATGCTAACATTAAACAGGTTGGTTGCATCGGCATGTGTTATGCAGAGGTGCTGGTAGATATAGTAAAGCCTGGTAAGCCTCGCATTTGCTACGGGAACATGACCCCGGAAAAAGTAGGTGAGCTTCTGCATGATTACCTACTTGAGGACAATCCCCGCCCTGATCTGGCACTGGGTATCGTGGGTGAAGGGCAGCTGGAGGGCATACCCAACTTGAATGATAGCCCAGTATTTAAAAGCCAGCAAAGGGTTATCTTGAAAAATTGTGGACATATTGACCCAGAAAATATAGATGAATATATCGCGGTAGATGGATATAAGGGATTGGCTTTATGCTTGGAGCGCAAGCCAGAGGATATTATAAGAGAAGTTACCAGTGCAGGGCTGCGCGGCCGAGGGGGAGCTGGTTTCCCCACTGGTCGCAAGTGGGAGGCTTGTTTTAAAGCTAAAAGCGACCAAAAATATGTTGTGTGTAATGCTGATGAAGGGGATCCGGGAGCATTTATGGACCGCTCAGTACTGGAAGGTGATCCGCATGCCCTGTTGGAAGGAATGGCTATTGCCGGGTATGCTACTGGTTCTTCCAAGGGTTATATCTATGTGCGGGCCGAATACCCCCTGGCCATAGCCAGATTGAAAACAGCGATAGAGCAGGCTAAAGAGAAAAACCTTCTAGGGGATAACATACTGGGTAGCGGTTTTAGCTTTGATCTAGAAATTTTTCAGGGTGCGGGTGCCTTTGTCTGCGGAGAATCAACAGCCCTTGTAATGTCCATAGAAGGGAATAGGGGGATGCCAAAGCCTTTACCCAGACCGCGGACAACGGAAGCAGGTTTATGGGGCAAACCTACTCTTCTTAACAATGTAAAAACCTTTGCTGTGGCTCCGCAAGTAATTCACAAGGGAGCAAAATGGTTTGCCAGCACAGGTTCTGAAAATTGTAAAGGGACTGCAGTTTTTGCCCTTACAGGAAAAATTAAGCGCAGTGGTCTGGTTGAAGTGCCTATGGGCATTGAACTGAAGAAGATTATCTTTGAGGTTGGCGGTGGCATTTTAGGGGATAAAAAATTTAAGGCAGTTCAAACCGGCGGCCCTTCTGGCGGCTGTTTACCGGAAAGCAAGCTCAATCTGCCCGTAGATTTTGATTCGCTTGTTAAAGCAGGTTCTATCATGGGTTCAGGCGGTATGGTTGTGATGGACGAAACAACCTGTATGGTAGATGTAGCCAGGTATTTTTTGAATTTTACGGTGGATGAATCCTGTGGCCAGTGCGCTCCCTGCCGACTTGGAACCCAGCAGATGCTTGCCATTCTTAACGATATTTGCGAGCGTAAAGGAAGAGAAGGCGATATCGAGCTCCTTGAGGAACTGGGCGCTTCCATTATAGAGGGATCGATCTGCGGATTGGGGAATACAGCTCCTAACCCCGTGTTGAGCACTATCAAGTATTTCAGGGAGGAATATGAAGCCCATATACGGGATAAAAGCTGCCCTGCCCTGGTTTGCAAAAGCTTGATAGAATACCGGATAAACCCTGAAAAATGCCAGGGATGCGGCCGGTGCCGCAGATCTTGTCCGGCGGAAGCTATCTCGGGAAATAGGAAAGAGCCCCATGTTATTGACCCCTCCAGGTGTACCAAGTGTGGCATTTGCCTGGAAACATGCCCAGAGCGTTTTAGCGCTGTAGAATGTGTTACCGGTAAAGACAGGTCTAATATTAAAGGAGGGCAGTAAAGTAAATGGTTACTATAAATATTAACGGCATCGACGTTCAGGCCAGTAAAGATATGACAGTTCTTGAAGCTGCAGAGAAGGTTGGTATTTATATCCCTACCCTCTGCCATCATCCTGATCTGCCAACCTTTGGGGCTTGTCGGGTGTGTATGGTCGAAGCTGATGGCCGCCTGGTAACTGCCTGCCGGGCGCCTGTAAAGGATGGCATGGTGGTAAAGACAGATACTGAAAGAGTAAACCGGGTGCGGCGCAATGTCGTAGCATTAATTCTGGCCTATCATAATCAAGACTGTCAAAGCTGTGTTAAAAATAACAACTGTAAGCTGCAGGAGGTTTCTTCTTTTGTCGGCATAACCCAGGAACACATGGAGCGTTTCCGGCGCCAGGTGCCAGAGCTTAAAAATGACAGCAGTAACCCTGTTTTTACCAGAGATTTCAGCCGCTGTATTCTTTGTGGTATTTGTATCCGCACCTGCCAGGAGATCAATGGAGTAGAAGCCATAGATTTTGGTTTCCGCGGTTATGAGACCAGTGTTGTTACTTTAGGGAATAAGCCATTGTTTGATTCCAAGTGTGAATCCTGTGGAGAGTGTGTTGAAAGATGCCCTACGGGTGCTTTGGCCATTAAAGACTATAAAGCCCCCGAACGGGAGGTAAAAACTATTTGCACTTACTGTGGAGTGGGCTGCGGTATTTACCTGGGAGTAAGAGGAGATAAGGTGGTTAGCGTAAGGGGAGATAAAGAAAACCCTGTTAGCAGGGGTAACCTATGTGTTAAAGGACGCTTTGGTTATAGCTTTATAAATCATCCCGAGAGGTTAAAGGTACCACTTATAAAAAAAGATGGGGAGTTTCAAGAAGCCACCTGGGATGAAGCTTTAAGCTTGGTAGCAGCTAAATTTAAAGAGATAAAAGAC
>JAAZDU010000117.1 GCA_012512665.1 Bacillota bacterium
AAGATCTCCTGCACAACCATGTGAGCTAAACCCATGGAGGGTTCATCCAGGAGGAGTAGCTTTGGCCTGGCCATCAGCGCCCTGCCTATAGCCAGCATCTGCTGCTCTCCACCGCTTAAGGTACCTGCCAGCTGCTTTTCGCGGCCTTTAAGCTGGGGAAAAAGATCAAAAACCTCCTCCAGGTCTTTTTTTACCTCTTTTGGGTTCTTGCGGGTATAGGCCCCTAATTCAAGGTTTTCCAACACAGTCAGCAAGGGAAAGACACGACGCCCTTCGGGAACATGGGATATGCCCATTTCTACAATCGTGTGTGGGGCAGTACCATTGATAGACTTATCCCTAAAAGATATATTTCCTTCAGCCGCAGGCAGCAGCCCGGAGATAGTCCTGAGCAAGGTGGTTTTTCCCGCACCGTTTGATCCTATGAGGCACACGATCTCTTTTTCCTTAACCTCAAGAGATACCTTTTTCAATGCCTGGATATTGCCGTAATAAGTTGAAATACCATCGATGACAAGCATTAGATCTCCTCTCCCAGGTATGCTTTAATTACTCTTTCATCCTTCTGTACTTCCCTGGGTGTACCCTCAGATATTTTTTGACCGTAGTCTAAAACAGCCACCCTTTCAGAAATACCCATAACCAGTTTCATATCGTGTTCTATAAGAAGAATAGTATCTCCTTTATCCCGGATACGGTAAATAAGATCCATGAGATTGTTCGTCTCCTGGGGATTCATGCCTGCTGCAGGCTCATCCAAAAGCAATAGCTGCGGTTGTGTCGCCAATGCTCTGGCAATTTCCAAACGGCGCTGTTCTCCATAAGCAAGGTTACGCGCTTTTTCTTCGCTTTTTCCATCCAAGCCGACAAAAGCCAACAGTTCTTTACACTTTTCTCTAGCCATTTTCTCTTCACTGGTGGCCGCCGGACTCCTTAAAATACTGCCCCACAGACCTGTTTTAGTCTGGCAGTGCATGCCTATTAAAACATTTTCCAGGACTGTCATCTCATTAAAAAGGCGGATATTTTGAAAAGTGCGGGCAATACCCAGCGCAGTGATCTCATAAGGTTTTAAACCCTTAATTTCTTTATTTTTAAAGACAATCTCACCTTGAGAAGGCTGGTAATGGCCTGTCAAAAGGTTAAAAAAAGTTGTTTTACCCGCTCCATTGGGCCCAATAAGGCCAAAAATTTCTCCTTTCCTAATAAACAGATCTACGCTGTCAAGTGCCTTAAGGCCACCAAAATATTTACTTACTTTAATTGTCTGCAGGATCATATTATTATTATCCAATTATGCCTCACCTTTTTTCTTCCAACCACTGTACCTGAAGAATTTACTTTTTATACCAAAACCTTCGCTTCTTGTTCCCAGTAAACCTTCAGGCCTTACCCTCATCATGATGATAAGCAAGGCTCCATAAAAAAGCTGGCGGTAGTCAGCGCTCGCTCTGAGCAGCTCAGGGATAGCAGTAAGGGCCACGGCACCCACCACAGAACCCCACAAATTACCAAGGCCTCCCAGCACGACCATGCAAAGCTGCTCAATGGACCTCATAAAGTCAAAGCTGTTAGGGTGTATATAACGGAAAAAGTGAGAAAAAAGCCCCCCGCCAAGACCGGCGAAAAAAGCTCCCACACCAAAAGCAATCACTTTATAATATGTGGTATTAATGCCCATTCCTTCAGCGGCAGTTTCATCTTCCCTGATAGCAATCAAGGCGTGCCCCACACGAGAGTGCAGGATCCTGGTTAGCACCAGCAAAGTAATAATAACACAAACAACCACTGTTAGTAAATCCGTTTCTTTGGGCAACCCCCGCAAGCCTACAGCTCCACCAGTAATATCCATATTGAGGATAACAATGCGCACAATCTCGCAAAAACCTAAAGTAACAATGGCCAGGTAGTCCCCTTTAAGTTTTAGAGTTGGGAGCCCCAGCAAAACTCCAAAAGCAGAAGCAACCAGCGCTCCTATGAAAAGAGAGAGGTAAAAGGGGAAACCTAACAACAGGGTAGCTAAACCTGAAGCATAAGCACCTATACTCATAAAAGCTGCATGCCCTATGGAAAGCTGCCCGGTATAGCCAGTGATAAGGTTAAGGCTGGCTGCCATAATTACGTTAATCCCAGATAGAATGATAATCTGCACATGGTAGGAAGAAAGCAATACTTACCACCTGCTTTTCGTTAAAATCGAGTCTATACTTTATCCTGGACCATCTTACCCAATAATCCTGAAGGCTTCAAGATCAAGACCACAATTAAAATAGCAAAAGCTACTGCATCTCTGTATTGAGAAGAGAGGTAAGCAGCGCCCATGGTTTCAGCCACACCGAGGAGAAGCCCTCCCAACATGGCTCCCGGGATATTGCCAATACCTCCCAGAACAGCCGCGACAAACCCTTTTAAACCCGGCATCAGGCCCATAGTGGGGCTGACTGAACGAAAATATACGCCTATCATAACACCAGACGCTGCTCCAAAAGCAGAACCGATGAGAAAAGTAGCTGAAATAACCTTGTCAATGTTTATACCCATCAGGGCAGCTGTATCTTTATCCTGGGCAGTAGCCCGCATGGCTTTGCCCAGCTTTGTTTTCATAATTAAAAAATGAAGTCCAAGCATAAGGAAAAAAGAAATTAAGAGGATATACAATTCTATTTGGGATATGGCAAATATCTCTAAATTAAATACTCGCCGTTCAAAGGGACTGGGAAAATTATATGGGCGTGGGCCCATGATAAAAAGTGCCAGGTTCTGCAAAAAAATAGAAGCACCGATAGCGCTAATAAGAGCTGCCAGGCGAGGAGCCCTTCTTAAAGGGCGATATGCTAAAAACTCAATAGTAACCCCCAGCAAGGAGGAAAGGGCCATCGCCACTAAAAGGGAAAGCAAAAAAGGTACTTTATAAATAGTAACAAGGAGCATGGCCACGAAAGCGCCGAACATGTATATTTCCCCGTGCGCAAAATTAATAAGCTCAATTATACCGTAAACCATTGTATAGCCTAAAGCAATAAGGGCATAAGTACTGCCCAGTACAATTCCGTTTACTAGCTGCTGAGATAACATAGCGACACCTCAAGACTATTAAAATAGTGCTACAACACAAGTATTGGCCGGAGGATTACCCCTCCGGCCTGGCATACCAGTTCCTACATTTCAATACTATTATCTAATCCTCTTGAATGCACCATTTTCTACCTGTAAAATAAGAACTTCCTTAATGGTGTCTCCCTCTTCGTCTATACTGGTTAAACCTGTAATACCGGGGAAATCTTTGGTAGCCGCGATACCTTCACGAATAGACTCGGGATCTGTCCCATATTTCTTCATAGCTTCTATCACAATGCGGGCTGCGTCATAAGCTTGGGCGGCAAACATATCGGGATCTTCATTAAATTTTTCCCTGTAAGCTTCAACAAAGGACTGGACATTGGGATCAGGATCGTCGCCATGGAAACCGGCCGTAAAAATAGCTCCCTCAACTGTTTCTTCACCCAGTTCCACGAGAACGGGAGAATAAAAACCATCTGCACCCAGGATCTGGACATCTAAACCTTGTTCGGCAGCCTGCTGAGCAATTTTAGCAGCTTCAGTATAATAGCCTGCTATAAAAATAGCATCGGGATTTTTTTGCTGAATAGATGTCAATTGAGGCCTAAAGTTTTCATCATTATCCATAAAAGCCTCTACACTTACAACTTCTGCCAAGCTTGCTGCTGTTTCTTCAAAAGCATCCTTAAGAGCGTTGCCGTAGTCATTGTTGGTGTACAAAATAGCAAATCTGGAAAGACCTAATTCTTCTACAGCGTACTCTGCCAGCTGAGAGGCTTGTACCTCATCAGAGAGGCAGTTGCGGAAAAGATAGGGGTTACCAACGGTAAGGCCCGTAGCCGTCGAAGATGGTGATATTGTAGGTATACCTAAATCCATGGCAATGGGCCCGCCGGCTTCGGTTTCGGAGCTTAAGACAGCTCCGACGATAACGCTTACGCCGTCCTGCTCAATGAGCTTGGAAAAAGCATTGGCGGACTTGGACCAATCACCTTCGGTGTCTTCAGGATGGAAACTTAAGTAAACACCAGGAATTTCCTCATTCTCATTGGCCTGGTTGATAGCAACCTCGATACCGTTGCGTGTGCTGATGCCGTAAGTTGCTGCCCCCCCCGTTAGAGGCCCAACCATACCCACTTTTACCTCTTCCAGTTCTGCAGCATCGCCTTCAGAAGGATCTTTAGTATCCTCACCTTGTTCTTCAGCCGGAGGAGCATCAGCTTGTCCTCCACAGCCGGCTAAAAGAACCCCCAAGCAGAGCATTAAAACTACTAAACATAAAAACCTCTTCTGCGTTCGCATTTTTTAAACCCCCTGTAGTTTTTATCAAGGCAAAAGCCTTGCTCAATGGTAATAGCTTTAGCTATTCAACATGGAAGCCGAAAAAACCTGCTTTTAGATCAAAAAAATTGCCTGTTTAACCAAAGCTTTTGGCTAACATGAGAGCAAACTAGTTTTAACCAGTTGCATCAACCAGGTACAGAAATTAGCGGGCGCTGTTTGCAGGACAAAACAGGGGATAAAAGGTCTCCTTTTTCCTGAAGGCGCCGGTTTATATTTTTTAAATGAAAATCTCCGGGGAAAAAAGTCCCTTTTTCTACCTCCTCCCAGCTAAGAGGCGTTGACACCGGCGCCCCCGTCAATGGGCGCGGGGAATAGGGCGCAACCAGGGTTTTCCCCCTTACATTTTGTAAATAATCCAGATATATTTTACCTTCCCTGTCCTTTATTTTGCGCTCCAGTGTGGTGAGCTGGGGCAGGCGGCTGTGCACCAGCAAGCTAATACTGTAAGCAAAGTCTCTTCCTTCTTGATAGTTATAAAGGGGCTCTACCGGCAGGTAAACCTGAATGCCCGTTGCCCCTGAAGTTTTCGCCCAGCACTTAAGGCCCAGCTCACTCAGGGCTTTGCGTATGGCAAGGGCAACTTCCCTGACCTGCTCAAAGGTCGAATTTTCCATGGGATCTATGTCAAAGACTATAAAGTCTGGATTATCTAAGCGGCCTATGCTGGAAAGCCAGGGGTGCAGTTCCAGGCAGGCCTGGTTGCCCAGCCAGGCCAGGTCTTCGGCTTTTTGGGGAAGCAGATAGCGGGTCTTCTTGGAACCATCATGTTGTATATCTACACTTTCCAACCAGCTTGGCGCCCCCTGGGGCAAGTTCTTCTGGTAGAAGCCTTCGCCGCTAATTCCGTTGGGATAGCGGGTTACTACCAGGGGCCGGTTGCGCAGGTGCGGTAAAAGATAGGGGGCTACCTCCAAAAAGTAGCGTATTAAATCGTACTTGGTGTAAGCTTCCCGGGGCCAGAGGACTTTATCCAGGTGCGTAAAACGCATAGACGTCATTCTTTCCATTTTTTATCTCCTCTTCTATAGTTTCCCCAAAGTTATAGTTTCGGGGGAACGATCTTCCATAAACCCTTGAAAAGAGGGGGCCCTCAGCTTTACTGTTTCCGTCCATTCCAGGAATTTTACCTGCGCTACCAGGACAGGCTCCAACCAGGCCACCTGCAAGTTCCCGGGGAGATGAATTTTCGCCGCAAAAGGCGAGTCTGCTCTCTGCAATTCCGGCAGGGCCTTTAGTAAGAAAAGACAATCTTTTTCAGTTAAACCTGAACCAACTCTCCCTAAAAATTGAAGCCGCCCCTCTTCGTCATAGGCCCCTACCAGCAGGGAGGAAAGCAAATCCCCCCTAAAGAGCAGGCCGCCCACCAGCAGGGGCGAGAGATGCCAGTGCTTGATCTTTTTCCAGTAATGACTTTTGCGGGGTCCTAAAACATAGGGGCTTTCTTTTTTCTTGGCTACTATCCCCTCCAGTCCTTGCTCTTTGGTGGCGCGGAACAAAAGCTTGCCTTCGCCAAAGCTCTCCACAGGGATGATGAGATCATTAGGCATAATAATTTCAGGAATAAGCTTAAGCCTGCTGTTAAGGGGTTTGGCCATGAGCTCTTCCCCGTTAAGCCTGAGCAGGTCAAAAACCATGTAGTGAACCGGATTGACCCTCATAGCCTGCCCTATTAACTTTGAAGAATTAATTTTTTCCCGCTGCATAATATGATAAAAACTGGGCCTGCCATCCCTTAGAACTATTAATTCACCATCTAAAAGGCAATCCTTACAATTAACAACTTCTCGCAGCGCTTCCACCAGCTCAGGATAAGTTGCTGTTTTATCCTTTAATTTGCGTCCCTGCAGCCTAATACCTCCGGCAGAGCCCTTAGCGGCCAGGAGGCGTATACCGTCCCATTTCACCTGGTAAATATAAGATTCAGCTTCAGGAAGGGGAAAGGAGCCTCTCTCAGGCTCCATGGGAATAATGGCGGTTGTCTTCATCTTATTTCGTTTTCCCAGCCAGAGCAGGCTTTTTAGCCTGTTTTTTCTTGCTTTTTTTATCCCGCTTGCGGGCTTCTTCTACGCTGGCCTTTAAAGCTTCCATGAGGTCGATAACCTTTTCCCGTTCTGGCGGGGGTGCGATGCTTATCTCCTGCCCCTCTATCTTGGCCTGAATCAGCTCCTCCAGGGCGTGCCGGTAATGGTCCTTATATTTTTGGGGTTCAAAGCTAGTGGTAAGCCTCTCAATTAGTTCCTCGGCCATAGCCAGCTCGCTGTCTTTTAGCTCTTGCCTGGCGTCAAGGCCGGGAACCTCTCTTTCAGCACGAATCTCATCCGGGTAGTACATGGTTTCCATGACCAGCAGGTTGCTGGTGGGTCTTATGGAAGCGAACACCTCCCTGGTGCGCAGGATCACCTTGGCCAAGGCAATTTTCCCCGTATCGGCCAGCGCCCTCTGCAGAAGAGCATAGGGCTTGGCACCTGTTTCTACAGGCGATAAATAGTAACTGCGATCAAAGTAAACAGGGTCAATTTCCTCTAGCTTAACAAATTCAACAATATCGATCGTTTTTGTTTTCTGCCCCTGGAGTTTTGACAGCTCCTCTTCCTCAATTACTACAAAATGGTCCCTGGCAAACTCATAGCCCCGGGCGATCTGTTCCCAGGCAACCTCTTCCTGGCAGCGGGGGCAGCTCCTACGGTATTCCAGGGGAGTCTGGCATTTCTTATGCAAAAAGCGGAACTTTATCTCTTTTTTTTCGGTGGCTGCAAAAAGCTTAATCGGAATATTAACCAGGCCAAAACTTATAGAACCGCTCCACATGGCACGCATCTTTACCGCCTCCAGTCCTTGCCCTTAGTTTTTCTTGCCTCCGGCAAACTATGCTCTTTCATTTAAGAAGTAAAAAATTTTTTGGGTAGCAAACTTTTTTTTGTTTTAACAGTCTATAAAATAGAAGAGAGAGCAGCCGCTTTCCATTATCACCATCATAACGGAGGGAACTTTCATGAAAAGAAAAAGAATAATTGCTTTACCGATCCTGCTTCTAGCCATGCTGGTTCTGTATCAGGGTTTTTTTGCTTCTCCGCCAACCATGGCACAGGCTGAAAGCGATTACAAAAGCATCAGGGTATTTGGGGAGTCCGTTATCAGCGCGCCTCCAGATGAAGCAACTGTTGTCTTGGCCGTGGAAACACACGGGGATACTGCCACCGAAGCTGGTGAAGAGAACGCTCGCCTGGTAGATAAGTTGCTGGAGGCTTTAAAGAAACACGGTTTGAAAGAAGAACAAATAGAAACCGGCAGATACCGGGTCAACAGCTACCAGGATTATTATCCTACCAGAGAGGGAAAAGAAGAGGGAAAAATATACTACAGGGCTTATAACCAGGTAAAACTGACACTGAAAAATCTGGAGGAAGTGGGAAAAATAATAGACCTGGCCCTTGCTAACGGCGCCAACCAAGTGCAGTCCATTCAGTTTGGGGTAAAAGATCCCCAGGCGCTGTACTTAAAAGCACTGGAGCAGGCCACAAAACAAGCCAGAGCAAAAGCTGATGCCATCGCCAAGGGAGCTGGAGTGACCATTAAAGGTATTAAAAATATAACAGAGGAGAGAACAAATTACATCCCCTACAGGGCTTCACTGGCACAGGATGCAGAGGCAGGAGAAAAAGCTGCTCCCACTACCCCTATCATCCCCGGCGAAGTAGAGGTAAGCGCTATCGTTGTTGTCGAATATATCTTTTAAAAATTTTCGGGGGTTCTGAAGTCTATCTCATACCCGTTTTGACGGATACCAGGCCGTGATTGTATCATTAAATCACGGCCTGGTATGGCAAAGGATATGAAAAACAAGCGCAAAAACCTCCAGGGGCAGAACCAAAAATACTAACCGGAGGCCTGGAGATGAAAATAATAATCTGGTTGTCTTTGATGGTAAAGAATCAAAAAATATTGGCTCCGATCTACCCACTGCCATTTCCATAGATAAGGGTTTATTAGCTTATGCTATAGACGATAGCGGTAAGATATTTACCCTGACCTTAGAGTAAAAAAAGGTGGCAGCTAAGTAATAGCCTGCCACCTTCAGCTTCTGGAAACATTTACAGATGTGCTTTAATCTTGTCAGCCAGCTCATCCTTGGGTTTAAAACCTACCATGGTTTCCAGCGCCTGCCCGTCTTTGAACAAAATAAGGGTGGGAATGCTCATCACACTGTAGCGAGACGGGGAGTCCGTATTTTCATCCACATTTACCTTTACAACCTTTACCTTGCCGGCAAATTCCTTGGCCAGCTCTTCTACCACAGGTGCCACCATCTTGCAGGGGCCGCACCAGGGAGCCCAAAAATCTACCAACACAGGGCCTTCAGCCTCTAATACTTCCCGATTAAAATCCGCATCTCCTATTTCCAAAGGTTTGCCTTCCATGAAAAACCCTCCTTCAAAGCTATAATTTTTCCAAATATTTAATGGCCATGGTGGCGGCGATAGCGCCATCAGCAGCAGCCGTTACCACCTGTCGCAAAGATTTACGGCGCACATCCCCCGCCGCAAAAACACCGGGGATGGAGGTCTCCATATTCTCATTTGTGATTATATAACCCTTTTCGTCTTTTTCCAGCCCCTCCAAAAATTCTGTGTCAGGCAACCTCCCCACGCTTATAAATGCCCCCTGCGCCTCCAGCTCCTGCTGCCGCTTAGTTTTTAAGTCCTCGATCATCACTTTTTCTAAAAGCTGCTGGCCTTCAAATTTTTTCACAGCAGTCTCCAGCATGAATTCAATTTTGGGCTCGGCTTCCGCCTTCTGCAACAGCTTGGGGGCAGCCTGAAATTGCTTCTGCCTGTGCACAATGGTTACTTTCCGGGCGAAACGGGACAGGTGAAGAGCCTCCCTCATGGCTTCATCTCCCCCTCCGATGACCACCACATCCTTGTTCTTAAAAAATGGTGCATCGCAGGTAGCGCAGTAGGAAACTCCTCTTCCCATAAATTCCTCTTCCCCTTCTGCCCCCAGCGCACGGGGCAAAGTGCCCGGTGTGCCCGTAGCAATAATAACAGTCTTGGCCAGGTACTCCTTGCCCGAGGCAATTACTTTTTTAACGCTGCCGGCAAGATCAATTTTCTCCACCTTCAGCTTTTTGGCCTCCACACCAAAGCGCTCAGCGTGTTGGGCCAGGAGCTGCCCAAGCTCCGCCCCCTCAATGCCTTTGTGGAAGCCCGGGTAATTGTCAACCCAGGCGGCAGAGGCAATCTTTCCCCCAAAGGCACCGGGCTCTAAAAGCAAAACCTTGTAGGCTGCACGCCCGCCATAGAGCGCGGCCGTCAGGCCGGCCGGACCTCCCCCAAGAATTATCATATCGTACATTTAATTTCACTCCTGCTTAATTAAATGGGCTGAAGAGCCCTCAAAGCTTTTTTCGATTATACAATAATCAAATTTCACTGTCAATATATTATGGGCTAAACTTTTCCAGGTCCAGGGATACTCCCACGCTGTTTGGCTGAAAACGGCTGCCAAACACCTGTAGAAATGCTGCTTCCGCCTTAAAACCAGTGCAGTGGCAGGGGGAAATATAATTTACACCCAGCTCAGCCAGGGAAGCAACAGTTTGTTTAATGCGGTTTTCGTCAGAGCGAAAAAGGTGCAGACCGCCGATGACGGCTGCTACCCGCGCCACATCTCCCCCGGCCAGCACTTGCTTGACAATATTTAAGGGGCCGGAGTGGGCGCAACCCATAACCACCACTGCCCCCTGGGGCAAATCAATGATAACAGCTTGATCGTCTAAAAGGGGATCATGCTCTATTTTTTCCCCAATTTTTTTGACAAATGATTCTTCATAGCCCTCTTTGGGGTCCTGGCGGGTTATCTCGCCGGAAAGGGTAAGCCCTTTCACGATCTCAACAGGGCCTCTGCTCAAACTAAAAGATGCTCCCAGCTCCTCCAGCTCCTGCCTGCTAAAAGGAATACCGATATACTGCAGCTCATCTTTGCCAGCTATAACTTTATACTTTGCATCGAAAATGCCCGGATGGGCATAGACCTTAAGGGGGCCTGCCGCCTCAAGCACATCTTTCAAACCGCCGGTATGGTCAAAGTGGCCATGGCTAATAATTATGCCATCCAGCGATGAAAGATCAAGCTGAAGTTTTTCAGCATTATGCCTGAAGGTTAAGCCCGAGCCGGTATCTAAAAGAAAGCGCTTCCCCTTATACTCAATCAAAAAAGAAAGACCGTGTTCCCCCATAAGTTCTTCCTTCATGACCTTGTTTTCGCAGATGGTTGTAATTTTTAAAGTCATCCTCTTCCCATCCTTTTTTCTTTTGCCAAGCCAGGATTTTTTTGGCTTGGGGAAGATATTCTTCACTTTAACATTATTTCCTTTTAAGGATTAGAAAAATATAGACAATATTTAACAAATAGTATAAATAGTATGATAAATCGTTGAAGTTAATATTCTTTCTTGCCGACTGTGTAAAGGAGCGCTATAATAATGTAGATGCCATATTTTAAACATAGGTTTAAAAAGCTTTTAAAGGGGATGTTCTTTTGGAACTGCTTAAAGGGGAAAAAGAAGCCATTTTAAAACACACAAAGGAAATTTTTCAAGAGTTTGAAGCTAAACGAGAAAACTTGATTCCTATTTTACAGGAAGTTCAAAAAAGGCTGGGTTATTTGCCGCGCCTGGCAATGCAAAAAATTGCAGAATTTCTTGGAATTCCACCGGTAGATGTCTTTGCTTTGGCCACTTTTTACAACCAGTTTCGCCTCAATCCCCCCGGCAAAAACGAAATTAAGGTCTGCATGGGCACAGCCTGTTATATGGTGGGAGGCAAAATAGCGCTGGAATCCTTTGAAAGGCGGCTAAACATCAAAGAGGGCCAGACCACGCCCGACAGGGAATACAGCCTGGAGCGGGTTGCCTGTGTGGGCTGCTGCACCCTGGCCCCCGTGGTAGTAGTAAACGAACAGATTGAAGGCAAAGTTTCCCCCACCCGGGTGGACGGCATTATCCTTTCTCTTCAGGGAGAAAAAAGCAAGGAAGGGGAAGAGGCAAATGAGGACACCAAGGAAAAGCTTAAGGGGGAGAAACAATGACAGCTGCAGCCCTGCTAGAACATTATAGCAAGTTGAAAGAAGAAGCTTTAAAAAAGAAGGAACAGGAACAAAAACAGCCGCTGATTATGGTCGGCACCGCTTCCTGCGGCATCGCTGCCGGTGCGCTGGAGGTTAAAGAGGCTTTCCTCAAAGAGATAAAAAAGCACAAGCTGCAGGCTTCTGTTCAGGAGGTAGGCTGCATGGGCTACTGCTATGCAGAGCCCATTGCCATTATCTCCAAACCAGGGTTTCCTCCCCTCTGCTACGGCAATGTGGATGAAGGGCTGGTCAAACTGTTGGTGCAAAGCTTCCTCATAGAAGATGACCCCTGCTATGAGTACGCCCTGGTAGCTCTTGAACCCAACGATATTTTTCCCACTTTCAGCGACTTCCCCCGGGGCGTTTATGAACATAAAATTATCATGGAGCACTGCGGCTTTATTGATCCCGAAGAGATAGACCACTATCTTGTCCATGATGGCTACGCTGCTCTGGCCAAGGTTCTTTCCCAAAAGCCTGAAGAAATAATAGAGATCATAAAGAGCGCAAAGCTCAGGGGTCGCGGAGGTGCAGGCTTCCCAGCCGGTATTAAATGGGAAGCATGCCGCAAAGCAGCGGGCGAAGAAAAATATGTTATCTGCAACGCTGATGAAGGGGACCCCGGCGCCTTCATGGACAGAAGCATACTCGAATCCAACCCGCACCAGGTTATTGAAGGGCTGGCTATCTGTGCCTATGCGGTCGGGGCTTCCCAGGGCTATTTTTATATACGGGCCGAATATCCCCTGGCCGTCAAACGTGTGCAGAAAGCCCTGCAGCAGGCACGGGAAAAGGGCTTTTTAGGAAAAAACATCATGGGCAGCGGCTTTAACCTGGAGATTGAGATATTCCAGGGTTCCGGAGCTTTTGTTTGCGGTGAAAGCTCCGCGCTGGTTAGCTCCATGGAGGGGAAAATGGGCTTACCCCGCCACCGCCCTCCCCGCCTTACCAGCTCGGGTTACAGGGGGAAGCCCACTGTTATTAATAACGTCAAAACCTTTTCCTATGTTCCTGCTATTATAAGAAAGGGGGCAGACTGGTTTAAGAGCATAGGAACAGAAGACAGCCCCGGCACAGCTGTTTTTACCCTGGTGGGCAAGGTTAAAAATAAAGGGCTGGTGGAGGTCCCCATGGGCACCACCCTGCGCCAGTTAATCTTCGACGTGGGGGAAGGACCCCCGGATGATAAACAGTTTAAGGCGGTCCAGATCGGGGGGCCATCAGGGGGCTGCCTGCCAGAATCAGCCCTGGACATTCCTATAGATTTCGACTCCTTAAAAGAAGCAGGAGCTATTATGGGCTCAGGAGGGCTGGTGGTCCTGGATGAAGACGACTGCATGGTAGCCATTGCTCGCTATTTCCTTGAATTTACCCAGCAGGAATCCTGCGGTAAGTGCACCTTCTGCCGCCTGGGAACAAAACACATACTGGATATACTAACAGATATTACCCGCGGTGAGGGGACAATGGAGTCCCTGCAAATTTTGCAGGAACTGGCAGAAGACGTGAAGGACGGCTCCTTATGCAACCTGGGGAAAACTGCCCCCAACCCTGTTTTGACCACCTTGAAATATTTTAAAGACGAATACCTGGCTCACATTATGGAAAAACGCTGCCCCGCTTTAATGTGTAAAGAAATTACCCTTTACTATATCTTGCCTGAAAAATGCACCAAGCTCTGCAACGTCTGCGTGGGCAGCTGTCCTACAGAAGCAATTTTTACCAGGGAAGACGGCATCAAGGTTATTGACCAGGGAAAATGCGTAAAGTGTGATAACTGCCGCAAAACCTGTCCGCCCGAGCACGATGCTGTCGTTAAGCTGTCTCCGGCCATCCTACCGGAAGAGGGGGGAGAAAAGAAATAATGAGCCGCGAAATAACCATTACCATCGATGACAAAAAGATAAGAACCGTGGAGGGAAAAATCCTCCTCTGGGTAGCGCTAGCAAATGATATCTATATCCCCCACTTATGCGCCATTGAGGGAAAAGACCTTCCTGAGGCCAGCTGCCGCCTCTGCTTTGTGGAGATTGAAGGTAAAAATAAGCCTGTTACTTCCTGCACGCAACCTGTTTATGACGGCATGGTGGTGAGAACCAGAACAGCCAAAGTGGACCGGCTGGTAAAAACAGCCTTTGAACTTTTACTTTCGGACCACCGTCTGGGCTGCGCCAGCTGCCCTAAAAATCGAAACTGTGAGCTGCAGCGCATCGCCAAAGAGCGCAAGCTTAAACTAAGGCACACACGTTTTAAATACCTGGGCAGAGAAACAGCAGTGGATGACAGCCCTGACTCTTTTAGCTTCGACCCCAGCAGGTGTGTTCTCTGCGGCCAGTGCATCTGGGCAGATCATGAAAAAGCCAAGGTTGGTGCTATCGGCTTTGCTCGCCGGGGTTTGGGGAGAACGGTGGCTACATTTAATTATGAAAGCCTGAAGGATTCTCCCTGCACGGAATGCGGCCTGTGCGTAGAAGCTTGCCCCGTCGGAGCTTTATCATTCAAAAAGAATACTTAAGCTTGTTTGGGAAAAAAGGTTTTTTTAAACAGGCTGTTATGTTATAATATAACAACTTAAGAGTTATACTGGAAAGAGGAACTTAAATAGTCAGGAGGTATCCCCCTAATCATGAGAGAAAAAGTGGAAGCAGCACTGGATAAAATTCGTCCGGCTCTGCAGGCTGACGGCGGTAACGTAGAATTAGTTGATGTGCAAGATGGTATTGTAAAGGTTAAACTCACAGGAGCATGCGGCGGCTGCCCTATGGCTGCTATCACCTTGAAGCAGGGAATTGAGCGGGCGCTGAAAAAAGACGTGCCTGAGATTAAAGAAGTTGTATCCGTTTAATGATGCTATTGTCTATTAAATCTTGGGCCTTATTGATAAGGCCTAATTTTTTTCATAGCTTTTTAAGGCAAGGGCATCCTAACAGAAGGAGGGATAATAATGCCAAGCAAAGAAATTTACTTGGATAATAGCGCTACTTCTCCCCTTTTCCCGGAAGTATGGCAAAAAATGCAGCAGCTAGGGCAAGAGGATTACGGCAACCCTTCTTCTTTACATGCTAAAGGGGTTAGAGCAAAGAGGTATTTAAACCGTTCCAGAGAAATAATTGCCAACGTCTTAGCGGTAAAACCTGAAGAAATTTATTTCACCTCGGGGGGGACAGAATCTAACAACCTGGCCCTTTTTGGCTGCGCGCGCCAGCATAAAAAAAGAGGGCGCCATCTCATAACTACTGCTATCGAACATCCTTCCATCCTGGAACCTCTGCGCTACCTGGAAGAAAATGAGGGTTTTCAGGTCACATACCTTAGCCCCGACAGCAAGGGGCTCATCTCAGCGGAGCAGGTTCTTCAAGCGCTGCGCGATGATACCACCCTGGTGGCCATCATGCATGTCAACAACGAAATGGGCTCCCGGCTGCCGGTGGAAAAGATCGCCCAGGCCGTCAAGGAAAAAAACAACCGCGTCCATGTCCACCTGGATGCAGTCCAGTCTTTTGCCAGGCTGGATATAAAACCCAAACAATACGGCATTGATTCCTTAAGTATTAGCGGGCATAAAATTCATGGCCCCAAAGGGGTAGGGGCCCTCTACCTGTCTGAGCAGAGCCATATCACACCCCTGCTCTTTGGAGGCGGGCAGGAGCAGGCCCTCCGCCCCGGGACGGAAAACCTTCTGGGCATCGTAGGCCTAGCAGCAGCGGTGGAAAGGACCTTACCGCTGGTGAAGAAAAACTGGGAGCAGCTGAAAAAAATAAAAGAAAATGCTGTCAGCAAAGTCCTCTCAGCCCTGCCGGAAGCAATTTACAACGGGCCTGAACCCGGCACCGATGATGTCCCCTATATCATTAGCTTTTGTTTCCCCGGGTTAAAGGGTGAAGTCCTGGTGCACGCCCTGGAAGAAGAAAATATTTTTGTCTCCACAGGCTCAGCCTGCCACTCACGCCATCCCGAACCCAGCCATGTCTTGCTGGCCATGGGCCTGCCGCGGAAAGCCGTGGAAGGCGCAGTGCGCTTAAGCCTTTCTCCCGATAGCAGGGAAGAGGATGTAGCCTACGCGGTAGAGACCCTGGTAGAAAAAGTAAAAGAGCTGACACATTTTCTGGCAAGAAGGTGACTCTTATGATGGCAACACTGCTGGTCCGCTATGGAGAGCTGGGCTTGAAAGGTAAAAACAGGCGCTTTTTTGAAAAAACCCTGGGGCAAAATATTAAGTCAACCCTTCTGGACCTGCAGGATTTTAAAATGAGCTACCAGCACCGGCGCCTTATCATTGAAATTAATGAAGAATTACTGCAGGAGGCCCTGGATCGCCTCTCAAAGGTTTTCGGCATTGCTTCCCTCAGCCGGGTCTGGACAACCCCTTTGGATTTGGAGCTAATAAAGGAACAGGCCCTGCTGCTCCTTAAAAAAACGCTGCCCAGGGGGGGTAGCTTCAAAGTACAAACACGCAGGGCCAACAAAAAGTTTTCTTACAACACCTATGAGATGAACAGTGAGCTGGGGGCTCATCTGCTCCGCAACACCGATGGATACTTCGTGGACGTGCACGAACCAGACGCTACTATTAACGTGGAGATCAGGGAGCAGGAGGCTTTTCTTTATTCCTCTTCCCTGCCAGGTGCCGGGGGGCTGCCGGTGGGCGTAACAGGCAAAGGGCTCCTGCTTCTCTCCGGCGGCATCGACAGCCCTGTGGCCGGCTGGATGGCGATGAAAAGGGGAGTTTCTCTAGAAGCACTGCACTTTCATAGTCCTCCCTTTACCGGCGAAGGAGCCAGGGAGAAAGTCCTCGATCTCTGCCGCCAGCTGAAGCCCTACGGCGGCCCTGAAAAGCTACACCTGGCCCCTTTCACCAAAATACAAAAAGCCATCTACAGCCACTGCCCAAAAGATTACGGCGTTATCTTGATGAGGCGCATGATGATGAGGGTGGCTACCAGGCTCTCCGCAAGGCAA
Source organism: Bacillota bacterium (assembly GCA_012512665.1). Classification (GTDB taxonomy): domain Bacteria; phylum Bacillota; class Dethiobacteria; order DTU022; family JAAZDU01; genus JAAZDU01. The sequence continues at coordinate 16,492 of JAAZDU010000117.1, forward strand.
AAAGCCCAGGCCTTATTTACAGGTGAAAGCCTGGGGCAGGTAGCCAGCCAAACCATGGAAAGCCTGGCCGTAGTGGAAGAAGCGGCCGGCCTCCCCATCTTCCGCCCCCTGCTGGGGATGGATAAAATAGAGATCGTAAACATGGCTCAAAAAATAGGCACTTTCCCCATATCCACCAGGCCCTATGAAGACTGCTGCACACTTTTTTTGCCTCCCCACCCCGTCACCAGGCCTCGCCTGGAAAGCGCCCTGGAGGCAGAAAAAAAGCTGCCGGTGGAAGAGCTGGTGGAAGATTGCCTGGAGAATATTCTTACGCTGAAGGACTTATAAAGCAATATAATATACTCCCGCTACAAATACCTGCCTTCTTCTCCATTAGCCCAGGAATATGATTTATAATAAATTCACCAGACCTAAGACAGGAAAGGTTACTCTGTGCGGTCTGGTGAAAAATTAAGTGTAAAGATATTAATAACAGCTATCTTTAACCAATATATTTTTTTAAGCCAGGCCGGGAAACATGTGTGCCGGCATGCCCAATCCCTGATGGGCGGCTTCGCCAACGGCTTCTGCAAAGGTGGGGTGGGCGTAGATGGCTTTGGCCAGGTCTTTGATGTACATATCATTTTCCAGGGCCAGGGCTCCCAGGTGAACCAGTTCCGTAGCCATTTCTCCTAAAAGATGCAGCCCCAGCACTTTCCCCTGTGGATCGCCTATGAGCTTGACCAGGCCAAAGGGCTGCCCGGCTGCCAGCGCACGCCCAATGGAGCCATAGGGCACTTTATAAACCTTGTACTCTACTCCATTTTTCTTCGCTTCTTCTTCCGTTAGCCCAACTCCTGCTAGCTGTGGCTGCGTGAAAACGCAATAGGGCACAGCTCTATATGAAATCTCTCTTTTGCCGCCCAGCATGTTTTCCGCAGCCACCTCTCCCTCGCGGTAGGCTACATGGGCCAGCTGGTAGTTGCCCACTACATCGCCAGCGGCATAGATATCGGGGTTGCTGGTTTCCATTTTTTTATTTACCTTAATAGCGCCCTGCTCTGTTTCCAGCTTTAACCCTGCCAGATCCAAACCCTGCAGGTTAGGCCCACGCCCTGTAGTTACCAGCAGGCTCTGGGCCTTAAGGATGGTGTTTTTACCGTTGAGGTCTAACTCCAGTTCCACCTCCTCGCCGCTTTTGCCCCTCACAGCTTTAACATTTGCGCCGGTCTGAATCTGAATATTCTCGCGGCGCAGCTGCGCTCTTAAGCGCCGAGTCAGCTCAGCCTCCACGCCCGGCAATATCCGGCGGCGGCAGAGAGCGGTAATCTTTTCTGTCCCCAGGGCAGAAAAGATATAGGAAAGCTCGAAAGATACTACACCTGCCCCCATCACTATCATATCCCGGGGAACTTCTGTCAGGTCAAGGGCTTCGTCGCTGGTAAGGGGTTCCGCTTCTATCAGGCCTGGTATGGAAGGAAAGCTCACTTTGGAGCCCGTGGCTATAAGAAGCTTGCGGCCACGAACATTTTTTCTTTCCCCTTCTGCGCCGTCTACCTCCACCCTGATATGAGCGGGGCCTTCCTGGAAAGGAGTCCCCTCCCCCCTAAAAATATCTACCCCCAGCTTTGCCAGCAGCTTGTCTAGGCCTTCGGTGAGCTGCTTTACCACCTGGTTCTTTTTGTTAACCAAGCGGGGGTAATCCAGCTTGACTGAAGCCTGCAGCCCATACTCGCCTGACTTAAGAGCAAGCTGGTGCCTGTAAGCTCCCTCGGCCAGGGTCTTGGTGGGGATACAGCCTCTCTGCAAGCAGGTACCCCCCAGCTTCTCTTTTTCAATTAAAGCAACTGAGCCACCCAGCTGCTTTCCCCTGATAGCTGCCATATAGCCGGCAGGTCCGCCTCCTAAGATGACAACATCGTACATCCTAAGACCCCCTATTAGCTGGTTTCCAGGCTATATCAAGCTGGCGAGCTGCCCTTGCTTCATCCAGGCGCCTGACAGGTGTGTGGTGGGGAGCTTCTTTAAGGGCTGCAGGGTTTTCTGCGGCCTCTTCCGCTATCTTCTTCATAACTGAAATAAAGCGGTCCAATGTTTCCAAGTTTTCGGTCTCTGTCGGCTCTACCATCATAGCCTCTTCCACGATCAAGGGAAAGTAGACAGTGGGCGGGTGGATCCCTTCATCCAACAAGCGCTTGGCAATATCAAGAGTTTTTACGCCGCTTTCTTTCAGCTGCTTCCTGCCCGACAGGACAAATTCATGCATACAGTTCCTATCATAGGGAAGCTCGTAAAACTCTGCCAGGGCCCGCATGAGATAATTCGCATTTAAGACCGCATCTTCGCTGACTTTTTTCAGGCCCTCGCTCCCCATGGTAAGAATATAAGCATAGGCTTTGAGCAGGACATTAAAATTACCGTAGAAAGATTTAATTTTACCGATGGAGTGGGGAAGATCGTACCGCAAATAATATTTTTCGCCGTCAAACTCTACCGTTGGCACGGGCAAAAACGGCGCTAGCTTTTCTTTTACCCCAACCGGCCCTGCTCCCGGCCCGCCTCCGCCGTGAGGGGTGGCAAAGGTTTTGTGCAGGTTGAAATGCACTACATCAAAACCCATATCTCCCGGACGGGAATAGCCCATGATAGCGTTGGCATTGGCGCCGTCATAGTAAAGAAGGCCTCCTGCTTCGTGGACCAACTGGCAAATAACGTCAATGTTCTCGTCATAAAGGCCAAGCGTATTGGGATTAGTCAGCATAAGCGCCGCCACTTCTTCATCCAGCAGGGCCTTGAGGCTGTCTAAATCTACTCCGCCGCGGCTGTCAGATTTTACTTCTACAAGCTCGTAGCCGCACATATTAACAGTAGCCGGGTTAGTGCCGTGGGCCGAGTCGGGAATAATGACTTTGCTGCGGGGGTTGCCCTGTTGTTCCAGGTAAGCGCGGATAAGTATAAGCCCGGTCAGCTCACCGTGGGCACCAGCAGCGGGCTGTAGAGTTACTTTATCAACGCCGCCGATCTCGGCTAAAAACTGCTGTAGCTCGAACATCAACTGCAGGGCTCCCTGTATAGTCTCCTGCGGCTGATAGGGGTGAAGGTGTAAAAACTCCTCCAGGCGCGCAAGCTCTTCGTTAATCCTGGGGTTGTATTTCATGGTGCAGGAACCCAGGGGGTAAAATCCCGTATCAACACTGTGGTTAAGCTTAGAGAGGTTGGTAAAGTGCCTTATGACATCCAGCTCTGATAGCTCGGGCAAGGGAGGAGCTTCCTTGCTCAAGTAAGCTGGTGGAATAAGGTCTTCAACATTTTCTGCCAGCACATCCAGAGGCGGCAAAGAATAAGCCTTGCGCCCAGGATGGGATTTTTCAAATATTAATTTCGTCTCTTTCATGACAGCACCTCCAATCTATTAAGAAGTGCATCCATCTCTTCTTTTGTCCGCTGTTCCGTCACAGCCAGGAGAAAAGCATTTGCCAGATCTTTTTCCGGATAATACTGCGACAGGGCAGGTCCTGCCAGGAAACCTCCTTTAAGAAGCTGCTGCTGTACTTTTTCCCAGGGTGTATCAGCTTTAACAGCAAATTCTTTAAAGGTTGGGTCGGGATATAGAACTTGAAAGCCCTTGATGGACTGGAGGCCTTTTTTCAAATAGTTCGCTTTTTGCAGGCAGTGATTTGCTACTTCCTTTATCCCTTCTTTGCCCATCAAGCAGAGGTAAATAGCAGCTGCGAGGGCGTTTAAAGCCTGATTGGAACAGATGTTGGAGGTGGCCCGGTGGCGCCGGATATGCTGTTCTCGCGCCTGCAGCGTGAGCACAAAGCCCTTTTTCCCTTCCTTGTCAAGGGTAGCGCCCACGATCCTGCCGGGCATTTTGCGCACATACCTCTCCCTGCAGGCAAAGAAACCTAGGTATGGGCCTCCCAGAGAAAGGGGGTTCCCAAGAGCCTGGCCTTCCCCTACTACTATATCAGCACCGTAGTCTGCAGGCCTGGCCAAAAGACCTAGAGATAGCGGGTCTACTACGGCGATAAAAAGGCCTTTTTTGGTCTGGTGTACCATCTCACCCAGGCGATCTACCGGCTCCAGGGCGCCAAAAAAGTTTGGCTGCTGCACTGCCAGACAAGCTACCTTGTCATCAAGCTGCTTTTGCAGCGCTTCCAGGTTTGTCACTGCTCCCCGGCGGGGGATCCCCACCACTTCCAGCCCCATGGCCCGGGCATAAGTATGTACCGTGCGGCGGTATTCGGGATGGACAGTTTCTGGCAGAAGCACTTTAGTAAGGCGGTTAATTTGGTGGGACATCCAGGCAGCTTCGGCCAGGGCTGAAGCACCGTCGTACATGGAAGCATTGCTGACATCCATCCCTGTCAAAAGGCAGATGAGGCTCTGGTACTCGTAAATAGTCTGCAAGGTGCCCTGGCTAACCTCAGCCTGGTAAGGAGTGTAGGCTGTATAAAACTCACCGCGGCTGATTAGCTGACCTATAGCAGCAGGTATATAGTGGTCATAAGCACCGCCTCCCAAGAAGCAAACACTCTTGGAAAGGGGCATATTCTTTTTAGCCAAACTGTTAAAATGCTGCCTCAGCTGGCTCTCGGCCAGAGGCCCGGGGAGCTGAAGTTTACCCTGGAAGCGAAGCTTTTTGGGAATGGAATCGAATAGATCCTCTACCTTTTCTATTTCCAGAAAATCCATCATCTTCCTTCTGTCTTCTTCTGTATGGGGAAGATATCTCATGGCATATCACTCCGTATCCAGGCTTTCTTCATACTCCTTAGCATCTTTTAACTCCTGGAGCTGCTTTGGATCCTTAATTTCAATCTCAATAATCCAGCCCTCATTGTATGGGTCGCTGTTGAGAACTTCGGGGGTTTCTTCCAACTGCTCATTAACGCTTATGACTCTACCATCTACTGGCATATAAAGGTCACTGACTGCTTTAACCGATTCTACCACACCAAATACATCTTCCCGCGAAAACTCATCGCCCACCTGGGGCAGTTCGACAAAAACAATGTCCCCTAACTTCTCCTGGGCATAAAAGGTTATACCTATTTTGGCCGTACCATTCTCTACTTCAACCCACTCGTGTGTTTCGCTATACTTTAAATCTTCGGGATACATAATTATTTATCACCTCGCTTATAAAATGGAAGGGAAACCACCTTGGCTTCTATTATTTTCCCCCTTATATCCAATCCTACTTCATTGCCTACCTCTGCTAGTGCGGGAGGCAGGTAACCCATACCCAAACTTTTTCGCAGTGTAGGAGAAAAAGTGCCGCTTGTTACCTCTCCTACTTGCTGACCTTTGTGTACTAAAGGATACCCCTGGCGGGGAACTCTTCTGCCCTCAACTTCAAAGCCGACAAGCTTTTTGGCAACACCTGCTTTTTTGATTTTAAGCAAGGCATCTTTTCCAATAAAATCTTCTTTAGAGAAATCAACAAAAAATCCCAAGCGGGCTTCCAAAGGATTTTTTCCCGGGGATAATTCATGCCCATAAAGGGGCATACCGGCTTCCAACCTCAGCGTATCGCGGGCTCCCAGGCCTGCCGGCTTAAGTCCCAGTTCTTCACCAGCCTCCAGCAAGCTATCAAACACCTTTTCTATGTGGTGGGGAGCAACGTAAAGCTCAAAACCATCCTCGCCGGTGTAACCTGTACGTGAAAGAAGTACTTTTGTGCCTGCCACTTCCACATCGGCCACAGACCAGTAATACTTTATGGAGGCCAGATCATATGTGGTCAAAAAAGATAATATTCGCGCTGCCAAAGGCCCCTGCAGAGCCAGCAGGCCAAGATTATCCGACTGATCTTCCACCTGCGTCCCGGGGAAAGATGTAGAATGTTCTTTAATCCATTCTAAATCCTTGTCAGCATTGGAGGCATTTACTACCAGCATAAATACTTTTTCCTGCAGCCGGTAAACCAGGATGTCATCTACTACGCCGCCGTCGGGATAGCAAAGGAAGCTATACTGCACCTGGTTTACTCTCATGCGCGCGGCGTTATTAGTAGTTAAAAACTGGACAAAATCCAGGGCCTGCAATCCTGTGATCATAATCTCCCCCATATGAGAGACATCAAACAGCCCTGCTTTTTCCCGCACAGCCTGATGCTCCTGCATAATACCCTCGTACTGGACCGGCATCAGATAGCCGGCAAACTCAACTATCCTGGCCCCCAATTCCTGATGCCTCTTGTAGAGACGAGTTTTTTTTGCCAATCATTGCACCTCCTTTTTTATTAAGTGATAAAAAACAGAGGAAAAAGCCTTTACAGGCTTTCCCTCTGTCCTCTTACCTGAGAGCATAGCTCTTAAAAAGAGCACAACCCCTTCGGTGCCCCGTTAAAAACGGGTTCTCTCCAGAGATGCATCCCCTGTTGGTACTGGACCTGAGAGCTTCCCTTGCAGGCGCCAATCTGAAAGGTTTCTCCTTCGGTGGTCCTAAAAAAGGACACTCTCCCAACAAGTTCATATGCTCACATTTTTATTTTGCCTAATATTGTATTATTCAAACACCAGCATGTCAAG
>JAAZDU010000118.1 GCA_012512665.1 Bacillota bacterium
GGCTTGATCTCTTAACGTTCTTGCTATTCTGATTTTTTTCATTTTTACTCGCTCTTGCCCCGCTCTGCAGTTAGCCCACTTACTTTCATCAGATTGAAATTCAACACCATAAAGACCACACCTTAAACCAAACCCAAATAAGCAGTAAAACAAACCATAAGGAAAATCATCCTTAAATGTTAGTGCATCATCTGATAGTGCATCATCTCCTTGGAATAAAGCTTTAAATTTAGAAAATTATTTGCTTGTATGCAACATACCACATATACTATATCATATCTATTTATTCCTGTCAAAACATTCCCCTAGTTTATTAGTATAAAAAATTAATTAAAAACACTGTAAACTAAAGGAATGAACTTCCGAGTAAAAAATAAAGAGGAACCTCATTCACATTCGGCAAGAATGAATACCTAAAAGAAATAGGCAGAGGTTCCTCACTATTAATTATTTATTATTGATTTAATTTAATAAAATATCCGCTTATCTCAAATATGTGTGAAAAACGTTCAAAGCACTTAATATGCCATCTTTCACAGCTCCAGATGAATATGATGCCCCGCTCACTACGTCAACAGCCGCTAACTCTTCTTTTGAAGATATACCATCAAAGTTTACTAGACAGGCAGGTTCTGCTACCTTGGTACCACCCCCAGCCGTCTCATTATGCTTACCAATTTCTACCTTAGCAATCTTCCCTTCCAAATCTATAAACGTGATTACTTCTACAGGCCCTCCGTAACCTTCAGGTTTTATCAGCATCCTATAACCAGCCGGGTTCCCATTAATAGAAGCCTCTTCAACAACCTCAATATTGCTAATTTCTTCTTTTATGGCTGCCAGCAAGTTTTCATCTATGGGACTAAAATCTCCTATGGCAAAAGGATCTTCTCTTTCCTTCAAAACTTCATTAGTTTCTTCAGCAAGCTCATGTGTCCCTAAGTTTTGTACGGTTTCTAGAGAAACACAGCCTGCTATTATAAGACTAGAAACTAGCAAATAGCTTATCAACGCTTTCATAATTTTTCGCCTCCTTTCTATTTGCTTAAGCAGCACAATAGCGATCTAAAAAGATTTTTAGCTTATGCTTGGATATGGCTCAAGATGCCTGTTCAAGAGCTCTTTCTACAGCCTGTTTGAACTTATTTGATGTACCGCTAGCACCACTTACAACATCGATATCTGCAGACTGTGCCTCGATAACAGCTTGCGGAAGCGCCTCTGCTGCTTCCAGCCATGCCTCGTATTCATAGTTCTCGGGCGTCTTAGCATCGCCACCATCCCTGTAATCTGTAAATTCGACATTAACAATATGGCCAAGAAGAACAGTTAGCGTTACCTCGACCCAGCCATTGTCTTCATCCGATTGAGCAGTATAAACCCCGTCCTCATACTCGCCGAACTCAAATGGAGGTTCTTCACCAAGAGCTCTCTTGACAGCTTGAATAAATTTGTTACTTGTTGAAGTCGCCCCGCTAACAGTGTCAATATCTATCGATTGCTTATCTAATACAGCTTGCGGCAAAGCGTCAGAAGCCTCGTGCCAAGGTTCATAATCATATGTTTCTTTTGTTTTTTCCGACAGGTCGCCCTGAAATTCGCGCAAAACAACATCAACAATTTCCTCTCCTTCAAGCGCTACCATGGCCATGACATACCCCCTGGGGCCAGGATCTGAATAGCCAATTAAATAATCTCCTTCATAGTCTTTTCCTGCCTCTTCGCTTGTACTTTCCTCCCCGGCTAAACCTTCTTGCCCGCTGTCAACAGCTGTTTCTTGCCCATTGTTATTATTCTTGCAGCCACTTAAAACGATTGTTAAAAAAACCACAAGCGATAGGAGACAATCAACGTTAAGAAACCTTTGCTTTTTTCCATTAGCTTTCTCCCCTTTTTTTGCTATCTTTTTGTACTTGAGAACATTTGCACAATAGTTGTTATTTAATTCCCAAGCTTATTTTCATTGTAAAAGCTAATTTCTATAAAGTCTATTAGGAGAAACACCGATTTATCAGGCGGGTTTTACCCTTATAGAAGCGGAGAAATGTTACCTTTTTCCCTTCCTTGGCATAAAAAAAAACCTGTGATATAATGCACCTGAACAATAAAGGGGTAGTTGCCTTGTGCTTTTAAATACCAGCGCAAATAAAAAGAAAAAAGCAAAGTATGCTTGTAAAGCTTTTACTACTTTGCTCTTATTGCTGGTTATCCTTTTGCTTATAACCATAATCTTTGTTCCGGGATGCAGGCCTCGTTACCAAAGCATAAGCTTAAAACCTAAAGATGACACTGATCTTGCCACTGCCCCTACACCTCATTATAAGCCTCAGTCAGAGCACTCCTTCAGCGAAGACACCCTCCCCCTTCGCCTGGCCATCGCCCCGGTGCTATCACCGCCAAGAACAAGAGAAAGCTACCAGGGGCTGATCCTTTACCTATCAGATAAGTTAGGGCAACCCGTTGAGCTTATAATACGCTCCACCTACGCTGAAATTAACCAGCTAATTAAACACAACCAGGTAGATGTAGCCCTTGTCTGCGCCTGGACATATGTAGAGCAAAAGGAAAACGGCAGTATTTCTCTTCTGGCTGTTCCTCAAATCAATGGAAAAACCCAAAACAATTCACTTCTCATTGTCAACAAAAAAAGCGGTGCTGGTAGCCTGGCAGACCTGCGGCATCATAGTTTTGTCTTTACTGACCCTCTCTCTTTCACAGGCAGGTTATACACACTATATCTGCTGGCACAAATGGATGAAAACCCCGACACTTTCTTCGCAGATGTTTTCTATAGTTATAGCAACGACAACTCAATTATTGCTGTTGCCGAAGGGTGGGTAGATGCAGCTGCCGTTGACAGCCACGTTTATGAATTCATTGCAGCTGAAAGCGGCTATGATTTGGAAGACAAGGTATTAGTAATTGATACTTCTCCCCCTGTAGGCAACCCTCCCCTCGTCATTAGCAACAAAGTTCCAGAAGAACTTCACCAAAAATTAAAAGAAATATTCCTTAACATGCACAGTGACGAAGAGGGTAAAAAAGTTCTGGCTAAAATGAAAGTTAACCGCTTTGTAGAAGGAGACAACCAGGATTATCAGTTTGTTCGCCAAGTGATGAAAGCAATGGAAGGTCGATTTTAGTTATGCTAAACTTGCGCAGGCCCTTTCGCAAGCTACTAAACTTAAAAATATTTAACCTGGGTATTCGAGCCAAGCTGATGTTTATCATCCTGGGGATTACTATGCTCTTAACCCTGGCATTGATGCTCTACGTGCATACAATTTTAAGGGCTGCTCTCGCGGAGCAACTTGATCATAAAACAATATCTATAGCAAGAAATGTGGCTGCACGCAGCATGGAACCCATTCTGACCAACAATATATTTGCCTTGCATCAGGTTGCTTACAACACCCTGGAAAATAACGATGATGTTTATTATGTTTTTTTTGAGGATGGGGCAGGGCACATTCTGGTACACACCTTTAAAGACTACTTTCCTCCTGATTTATTGGGGATAAAGCGCTCCCTGACAGGAAAAGAGTATGACATGAAAAAATTTATGACAGAAGAAGGGGTCCTGCGTGATATTGCTATACCCGTCGACTATGAAAACGAACCACAAAAAATAGCCCGTATTGGCTTGATTGATTACAGCCTGCAGTCTGCCCTTGTTACAGCCACACGCCAGCTCTTATTGATTGCATTGGCGGTATTTTTAATAACATCCGCTATCGTTTATATCCTGACAACAATCATAGCCATAAAACCTATTAACTATCTCCTTTATTCCGTGCAGGCTGTGGCAAAGGGAGACCTCTCCCAACAGGTGAAAGTTAGCTCTCACGACGAAATTAGCAAACTGGCAGCTGCCTTTAATGTTATGACCCAGCGGCTGGCTGAAACACGCAAGGTGCGCGACCAGCTCATGAAGAAGCTTATTTATTCCCAGGAAGAAGAGCGGCGCCGCATATCCCGCGAACTGCATGATGAAACAGGTCAATCATTAATGACCATGATGATTGCCCTGCGCTTCCTGGAGGAATCAAAAGATTTGAGCGAACTTAAACATAGAACCGAAGAATTTCGGAGCATCCTCAAACAATCCATCGAGCAGGTGCGCCTTATGGCCTGGAACCTAACCCCTACTCTCCTGGCAGACCTAGGTTTGAAAAACGCTCTGGAATCTTTTATAAAAAAAATAAATAAAAACAGAGACTGGGAGATTAGCTTACAAGTAAAGGGGCTTGACAACAAAAGGCTTGCTCCGGAGATAGAGATCTCAGCTTACCGCATAGTTCAAGAAGCAATGACAAATATTGCTAAACACGCCCAGGCTTCCAAAGTAAGTATCTGCCTAAGCTGCAGCGAACAAACCTTAGAAATCACCATTAAAGATAATGGAAAAGGTTTTAACACTGACAAATTAAAGACAGAGCAGGGTTTTGCCGCTGGCTTGGGGCTAATTTCTATGCAGGAAAGGGTTGCGCTTCTCAAAGGAACCTTCGACATTAAATCGAAGCCAGCACGGGGAACAACAATTTTTGTAGTCCTGCCCCTTGAAATAGCTGAAGAAAAAATACTCAGTGCTGACGGCTAGCTGGAAAAATTGAATTTGGCTGTTTAACTTCCCCACCTAAAACTTTACCTCTTACCCGCCCCAGGGTGGGAAAAACACTACCAGCAAAATCATTGCTTTCCCCAATAGACAGCTGCAATCTATTTTCTTAGAATTAATATACAGAAAATTAAGGCAATTGTGCCCCGTTTCACAAATGCTATTAGGAGGTGGAAAAAATGTTTTCTTTTGTTAATGTAGCGGGATTATCGCTAGCTGTTTTAGCGCTCGGCGCTGGCTTTTCCTGGGCAATAAAATCGACACAATTGGCTAGAAACAATAAAACGGATATGATTATTATTGAAGACTACCTTGAATATATTGAACACGGTGCTTTTAACTTACCTGCCTCTTTCTCAGAAAATAATAAATAAAAGTTGATTAATACAAAACATAATTGTGATTAAAATTATTTAGTGTTCCCTTTGCCACCCCCTGCCACCTTATAAATCTGGTGGCTTTTTTTTGTCAATAAGCTAAAAATATGATACGCTAATTATAAAAAATTACAAAAAAAATGACCTTGGGGAGAAGAGAAGATGGGTGATAAAACAAGAATACTAATAGTTGACGATCATACCCTTTTTCGCTCTGGCTTAAAAGCCCTTCTAGAGAAAGAAGAGGATCTTGTCATTGTAGCAGAAGCAGAAAACGCCGAGGAGGCAATGAAAAAACTCTCAGAAAACAGTAATATCAACCTCATTCTCATGGACATCGGGATGCCAGGAACCGACGGGCTGGAAACTACATGCCGTATCAAAAAAGAATATCCCGAAAAAAAAATTATAGTTTTAACTATGTACGATGATGAACCCTACCTGCTGAAGGCCATGGAATCCGGAGCCTCCGGTTACGTTTTGAAAGAAGCTGCTACCACGGAGTTGGTCAATGCTATTCGCACTGTTATGCAAGGAGAACTGGCTATACAACCTTCACTCATCAAGATACTTGTAGAAAACGCCCTCGGAAGCAGTGCCGGTAATGAAAGCACCAGCGATAAAAAAGAAGAAGTCCTTACTGAAAGAGAAAAGGAAGTGCTACAGCATGTTGCCCTTGGTTACACCAACCAGCAGATAGCAGATCTTTTGGTAGTCAGCGTAAAAACAGTAGAAAAGCACAAAGCACATATTATGGAAAAACTAAAGCTAAAGGAGCGCCACCAGCTAGTGGATTATGCTATTAAAAAAGGGATGCTCAAGCTTGAATAACAGGTTACAATAGCAAAAAAGAACGAGCACTGCTGATAGTGTACAGGGAGCCGGCGACCAGGACCATATCCTGAGGGCTAGCCAGGGAAAGCGCCAGCTCTACAGCTTTCTCAATTTTTGGCTCCAGCAATATTTCACCTGCAAAAAGAGGCCGCAATATGTCGCGTACAGATTCAGGTGCGGCTGCGCGGGGGTTTTCAGGCGCTGTGATTATTATTTTTTGGGCCAGGGGGGCAACAGGCTGAAGCATATTTTTTATATCTTTATCTCCCAGAATACCCAACACCAAAATTAACCTCTCATACTGAAAGTAATCTTGAACAGCTTTTTTTAAAGCCAGCATAGCCTCCACATTATGAGCGCCATCTAGCACCACCAAAGGCTTTTCACCCATTACTTCCAACCTGCCAGGCCAGGAAGCCTGACGTAGCCCAGCACGAATACTTTCTTCTGTCACCTTAAAGTCACTTTTTAACAACTCCAGGCAGGCCAGGGCTAAAGAAGCATTGGACAGCTGGTGCTCGCCCAAAAGGGAAATTTCTAGACTGTCCAGCCTGTCCCTTAAGCCTTGAAAATAAAAAACCTGCTTTCCTTTTTGGACCTTTGAGCGCAGGTAGGAAAAGTCTTTGCCCAGAATATAAAGGGAAGTTTTTTTGGCCAGACAGGCCTGCTTAATAACCTGTAGCGCTTCCGGCTGCGATACACCTGTTACTACCGGCACCCCTTCCTTGATAATGCCAGCTTTCTCCCGGGCAATATCCTCGAGGGTCGGGCCTAAAACCTGGGTATGATCCAAAGCAACCGTAGTCAAAACACAGGCCAAGGGGTTAACTACATTGGTGGCATCAAGCCTGCCCCCCAGGCCCACCTCTAAAACCACCACATCAGGCTTTTCCTGAGCAAAATAAGTAAAAGCCAGGGCTGTTACAACTTCAAATTCCGTAGGCTGCCCCAGGTAGGGTTTGGCGGTAACCTTTTCCACCAGAGGCTTAAGCTCCTTCACCAGCAGGGAAAGCCTATCGGGAGGGATATCGCTGCCGTTAATGGACATGCGGTTGGTAAATTGGAGCAGGTAAGGAGAAGTATAGAGGCCAACACGGTAACCTGATTTTTCCAACACACTGGCTATAAAAGCAGCGGTAGATCCTTTCCCGTTGGTCCCTCCTATATGAATAAAACGCAGCTTTTGCTGGGGGTTACCTAAAAGTTTAAGCAGGGCTTGAATTCTTTCCAAACCCTGTTTCATGCCGAAAGGGCCGATACTGTGGATCCAGGCCAGCGCTTCCTCGTAGTTCAGTCTTTCTCACCTCGTTAATTTTGTTAATTCTTGTAACCGTTCCTGCAGCTTCTGGCGGTGCATGGTAAGATCTTCTTGTTTGTCCTGGTTTTTTCGTACTACGTGCGGCGGTGCTTTTTGCACAAATTGGGGGTTGGCCAGCTTACGGGATACCTGCATCAAATCTTTTTCAACCTCAGCCAGCTCTTTTTGCAGCCTCCCTATTTCCCCTTCAATATCTACTACACCTTCCAAAGGAAGATAGACTTCAACTTTTCCTGAAAGGGCGGTCAGGGCTTTTTCAGGCTTTTCTTCTCCCTCCTGTAAAAATATAACTTGATCTGCAAAAGCCAGCTTTTTTAAAACTACTTCTTCTTCCTTAAGAAGCGAAGCATATTCGTCAGAAGTGCGCAGTATGACCTTAGTTTTTTTACCGGGGGGCAGGGCTACTTCTCCCCGTAAAAAACGAATAGCTTTGACAACCTCCAAGACATGCGTAAAGGCCTGTGCTTTTTCTTCAAGCTCAGGGCTTGCTTCTGCAATAGGCCAAGAAGCGGTAGCCAGGATACTTTCCTCTCCCCTGCCGGGCAGGTGCTGCCATATCTCCTCGGAGATAAAGGGCATAAAGGGGTGAAGAAGTTTCAGCGTCCCCCTTAAAACATGATGGAGAACCTGGAGAACCCTTTTCTTATCCTGCTCGCTTCCCCCAAAAATCTGTATTTTGCTCAGCTCAATGTACCAATCGCAGAAATCGCTCCAGATAAAGTCGTACAGGCGCCTGGCCGCTTCTCCCAGCTCATATTCCTCTAAAAAGGAGGTCACCTCCAAGACGGTTTTTCTATAGCGGTCCAGGATCCAGTGCTCATGGCGAGATAGATTTTCCGAAAGGGGACCAGGGTCAATACCCTCCAGATTCATTAGCACAAAGCGGCTGGCATTCCAAATCTTATTGGCAAAATTACGGCCGGCCTCCACATTTTCAAAGCGGAAGCGCTGGTCATTGCCGGGAGCCTGGCCGGTGATGAGGGTGTAGCGCAGGGTGTCGGCACCATACTTGGAGATAACCTCCAGCGGGTCAACGCCATTGCCCAACGACTTGCTCATTTTTCTACCCTGGGCATCCCTTACCAAGCCGTGAATGTAGACATCCTTAAAAGGAATCTCCTTCATAAAATGCAGAGACATAAAGATCATGCGGGCCACCCAGAAGTAAATAATGTCATACCCTGTGACCAGTACCGATGTAGGGAAAAAGAGTTCCAGCTCTTTCGTCTTACCACGCCAGCCCAGAGTGGAAAAAGGCCAGAGAGCTGAGCTAAACCAGGTATCGAGCACATCAGGATCTTGTTCAAGGCTTTTGCTACCACATACGGGACAGCTGGTTGGGTCCTGACGGGCCACGATCATTTCACCGCACTCGCAGTACCAGGCAGGGATTCTGTGCCCCCACCAAATCTGACGGGAAATACACCAGTCTCTTACATTTTCCAGCCAGGTCAGGTAAACCTTTGTGAAACGGGAAGGCACAAAACTTATTTTTTTATCTATAACTGCTTTTAAAGCGGGTTCAGCCAGCGGTTTCATCTTCACAAACCACTGCATGGAAACAAGGGGTTCGATCGCCGTCTTACAGCGCTGGCAGTGCCCCACAGCATGCTCATACTCCTCTACTTTTTCCACCAGGCCCAGTTTTTTTAGATCCTCCACTACTTTTTGGCGGCAGGCCAGGCGGTCCATGCCGGCATAGGGCCCCGTCTCCTCTGACATGGAGCCATCGTTATTAATTACCTGGATGGAGGGCAGTTCGTGGCGCACGGCTACCTCAAAATCATTGGGGTCATGGGCAGGAGTGATCTTGACAGCACCGGTGCCAAAGGAGGGGTCAACATACTCGTCAGCTATAATGGGAATCTCCCTCTCCATCAGGGGAAGAAGCACCTTTTTGCCAACAAGGTGCTGGTAACGCTTATCAGAAGGGTTGACGGCTACAGCGGTATCCCCCAGCATGGTCTCAGGCCTGGTAGTGGCTACGGTAATGTAACCCTCCCCTTCCAGCAGGGGATAGCGGATATAGGTAAGGGTCCCCTTTACGTCTTCATGTTCAACTTCAATGTCAGAAAGTGCCGTGCTGCAGCGGGGGCACCAGTTAATCATGTAGTTGCCACGATAAATAAAACCTTCCTCGAAAAGGCTGACAAAAACTTCCCGCACGGCCCTGGAGCAACCCTCGTCCATGGTAAACCTTTCGCGGGACCAGTCGCAGGAGACTCCCAGGCACTGCAGCTGCTCCAGGATGCGCTTGTGGTAGCTTTCCTTCCATTGCCAGGCTTTCTTCAGAAAGGCTTCCCTACCTATATCGTGACGGCTTAAACCTTCATCTTTTTGCAAATGCTCTTCAACCTTGATCTGGGTGGCAATGCCGGCGTGATCACAGCCGGGAAGCCAGAGTGTATCATAACCCTGCATCCTTTTCCAGCGAACAAGCACATCTTGAATAGTATTGTTTAAAGCATGGCCCATATGCAGGCTGCCGGTTACATTGGGAGGAGGAATGACAATGCTGTAAACCCTGGACCCATCGCCCCTGGCCTGGAAACAGCCGCTATCTAACCAGAATTTATAAATTTTATCCTCTACCATCCTAGGCTCATAAACCGTTGGCATTATCCCGGACAATGACTCTCAGCTCCTTTTCTTTGCGCGATTCTCATAAAATGCCTATTTATCGGTATTATCTTATAATTTTAAGATAGCAAAGTCAACAGTAGGCTTATTGTTAACCCTACTATTTTTTAGGTTGACAATCTATGCCGCTGCCGCTATACTATCAGTAACCTGCTTGCCAGCGCCGAATAAATAAAAAAGGATTATTAATCAAGGTAAAAACACATTA
>JAAZDU010000119.1 GCA_012512665.1 Bacillota bacterium
ATAATTTAATTTTATTTAAAAAATGCTATTATGGTATTCATTGGCAAAAGCAATTGTTTCGAGAAGGAACTCTGGTTATAATGAACCAAGTAAACTTATAAAGGAATGTGAAGCTATGGATTATGTTAAATTTATCGGTACTGCCGGCGCAAGATTTGTAGTAATTAAACAGCTTCGCTCATCTGGTGGACTCTGGTTATCTTTGCAAGGCTTGAATATCCTGGTAGATCCGGGCCCCGGGGCTTTGGTGAGGTGCCTCTCTTCGCGTCCTAAATTAGATCCCGAAACGTTAGATGCGGTGATAGTAACACACCGGCATCTAGACCATGCCAATGATGTAAATGTTATTGTGGAGGCCATGACGAAGGGAGGATTTGTTAAACGAGGGCACTTGTTTGCCCCTGAAGATGCGCTGCAGGAAAGAGAACCCGTCTTGCAAAGCTATCTGCACAATTCTTTGGAAGGCATTCACTGCCTTAAGGAAGGTGGCGTCTACACACTGCAGGGGGGAGAGGGCCAATTCTCCTTTACAGCGCCTGTCAGGCACCACCATCCTGTGGAAACTTACGGGTTAAAATTTAATTTGCCTTACGGCAGCTTGGGTTTGATTGCAGATACAGCCTATTTCCCTGAGCTTGCACAGCACTATAGGTGTGATTTTTTAATTCTGAATGTAGTGGTTAATCAGGACTACACCAGAAGTAGGATATACCATTTAAATTTTATGCAGGCCAAAGAGCTGATCAGGCAGATTAACCCTCGGGCAGCAATCATGACACATTTTGGTATGACCATGCTTAAAGAAAAACCTTGGCTGCTGGCGGAAAAAGCAGCGCAGGAAATGGGAATACAGGTTGTTGCAGCGTGGGACGGTATGCTTTGGAAGCTACCCCCTTTACAAGATTAAAAAAAAAGTGTAAAATAAAGTGTATAGTTTTTTACAAGAAAACGCTTAATTCCCCGGTAACGGGGAAGCGGGGGAACCACATTATTGGGGTGAATCTCCGATTGGAGAAGGGTTTACTCGACCCTAACCCGGCAGCTAACCTCGTCAGCGGGTAGAGTTTTAAACTCCTGTTGTCAGGAGTTTTTTGCTCTCTAAGCAGTATTTGAAATTGCTTTTCAAAAAAGGAGGCTTTCCCATGGTCTGCCCAGATGGGCTGGGAAGAAAACTTAAGCAGATTACGGTATCGGACACAGTCCTGGCCATGAAAGAACCGGCGCTGCTCGTCGATAGCAGGTTCAATATTGTTGTTATCAACGGCGCGGCGGAAAAGCTTTTTCAGCTCCCCCGCGATAAAGCTTTGCATAAACCGTTTTTGCAGGTTATCAATAAGCCCCGCCTTTTTTCTCTTTTGGAAGAGGCCCTTAAGCAGGCTGAGGATACTTCCTTTGATACTTCCTTTGAGGACTCTTTGACGGAGGAAAGCATATTTACCCATACCTATAACGAAAACCGCACTTCTTTTTTCAAAGTAAGCGCGCACTGTATCATGGGTGACGGGCTGGTCTTGGGAGTGCTGCTAACTTTTTGTGATATTACGAAGTTTAAAGAGCTGGAAAAGATTAAGACAGATTTTGTAACAGTAGTGTCACACGAGCTCAGGACACCGCTAACTTCAGTGGTGATGGGTGTGGATATGCTCAAAGATGGTTACCTGGGAGAGATAAACCCCAGGGGTAAGGAGATCTTACAAGCGGTGGAAAGCGACTGTTCCAGGCTGCTGCGACTGGTAAACAACCTGCTGCAGCTTTCCCGCATGGAGGATGGCATTATTGCCATGCAGATTGGCGCTGTTGACGTAGAAGCACTGGTGGAATATTCTATAGATGCCTTAAGGTTCCAGGCCAAGAAAAAAGAGATAGCCCTGCAAGCCAGGCTTTCCTCCGGTTTACCGTACATTGCCGCAGATTTTAACAAGGCTAGCTGGGTTATTACAAACCTTATCGGAAATGCTTTGAGATATACAGAGAGCGGCGGTGAGGTGATTGTAGAAGCAGAGAGAAAAGGGAACAGGGTTTTCTTAAAGGTTAAAGATACCGGTGTTGGCATAAGCCCGGCCTACCACGAAAAAATTTTTCAGAAATTTGAGCAGGTTCCCGGACAAAAGGGAAGGAAAAGAGGAGGTGCCGGGCTGGGCCTGTCTATTGCCAGGGAGATTGTTGAAGCACATGGAGGCTCAATATGGGTGGAGAGTGAACCGGGTAAAGGAAGTACCTTTACCTGTACTTTTCCTGTGTATGATGATTAAAAATGTCGAAGAAAAAAGGAGGTGACAGGCCCAAGCCGCAAGGCTTTTGGCCAGGAGATGTCTTATAAAGTATTAGTGGTTGAGGATGAAAAAAATATTATTTTGGGCGTAAAAACATGCTTAGAAGTTGCTGATTACCAGGTTGTAGTGGCAGAAACGGGTGAAGAGGCTTTAGCAGAAGTGGA
This sequence comes from Bacillota bacterium, assembly GCA_012512665.1. Classification (GTDB taxonomy): domain Bacteria; phylum Bacillota; class Dethiobacteria; order DTU022; family JAAZDU01; genus JAAZDU01. The sequence continues at coordinate 2,438 of JAAZDU010000119.1, forward strand.
AAGAAACCGTCCGGATATTATTCTTTTAGACCTGCTTTTACCCGGTATAAGCGGTTACCAGGTTTGTTCCCAGCTTAAAGAGGACCCCAAAACGAAAGATATACCTATAGTAGTTTTAAGCGCCAAGGCGGAGGAAGAAGATATGCGCAGGGCTAAAGAAGCAGGTGCCGACTCATATTTAACTAAACCTTTTCGCCCCAAGGAGCTTTGGGCAGAATTAGAACGTTTTTTACCCAGCGAGAAAAATAAGAGTGCTGTCTGATTTACTAAGAACTATTATGTTTGATAATGCTTAGCATTAAAAAGCCCCTGCCTGAGGCAGGGGCTTTTTGCAGGATATTTATTGTTGCAAGGCGAATAATAAAATAATTAGAAAAAAATAAGATATTATGTTGAAAGCTTGTTATTTTTAAGTTATTGATGGAAAAAGAGGGGAGACAAATGAGCAAGAAGAAAAAGAGCAAAAATGGCGGGTTTATATGGGGATTGGTTTTTCTCCTTATAAGTGGTTTTTTGCTTGGTTCTTTCTGGTGGCTTTACAATCTCTGGCAGGACATCTACGTTACGGTAGCTCCGGAGGAACAACTACCCGGCCTCGGAGATAGCCAGAATAAGAGGGAATCTCTTCCCGATGTCCTTACCGTTTTACTTCTTGGCCTTGATTCCATGGACGGGGTATCCCGCACGGATGCTATCATGGTTTTGAGCCTGCATAAATCAGGAGAGATGAGCCTTGTTTCCATTCCAAGGGATATGCGGGTTGAAATTCCCGGACACGGTTTAGACAAGATTAATCATGCTCATGCATATGGCGGTGTTCCCCTCGTACTAAAAACTGTAGAAGAATTTCTTGATATAAAAATCGATCACTATGCGACTACTGATTTTGAAGGTTTCGTTAACATCATTGATATACTCGGCGGTATAGAAATAGATGTTGAGAAAAAGATGTACCACAAAGGTAAAGATGTTACTATTGACCTCCAGCCCGGCCTGCAGGTTCTTAACGGGGAAAAAGCGCTGCAGTACGTCCGTTTTCGCAGTGACAGCGAAGGAGATTTTGGCAGGGTGCGCAGGCAGCAGCAGTTGGTAAAAGTGCTGGCAGCAGAAGTTTTACGCCCTGCTAACTTATTAAAAATACCCAGG
>JAAZDU010000120.1 GCA_012512665.1 Bacillota bacterium
GAATTATATACCTTGCTGGTTAGGTGGATATTTCCAGTGCTGGCATTGATCATCTTTTACCGCGGAGTAGTACCGCTTCTACAGAATATAAGAGGGAGAAGGTTGTGGGGATATTTATGCACGAGCGATGGCGTCCGCATACCCCTTAAGAACTGGGAAAATTTAATTGGGCGGAGCAGGTTTTGCGATATTGTCTTAAATTTGCCTTTTGTATCCAGAAACCATGCCGTCCTGACCTTTCACAATCAGGTTTGGTCCATTGCAGATCTAGGTGCGAAGGGCGGGGTAGAAGTTAACGGGACCGCGATAGAAGAACCTGAAGTTGTAAATTACGGTGATACCATCTCCCTTGCCGGCGTGGAGCTGGTGCTGACCCCGGCCGGTGATGAAGAAGCAGCCGAACTGCAGCCGGAAAACGATAGCGAGGCCTCCTCGAGCAGCTATAAAACCAGTGTAACCCTGGCTTTGGTTATCATTTTTCAAATCCTGGGAGCCATACAGCTTTACTTTTCCATGGGCGATGGAGTAAACACAGCAGTGCCGCCGGTATTTTTTACATTCATTTTGCTGGAGTGCCTGCACTACCTTATTGCGCGCTGGTGCGGCCGCAAATACTTTGAGCTCGAATTACTTTGTTATTTTCTCTGTGGTTTAAACTTATTCGTTGTTGCTTCCGCGGCCCCGGAAGAGCTCTTCAAGCAGCTGGTGGCGATTCTTTTAGGCCTGCTGGCTTATACTGTCATAGGTCTGGCAGGCAAAGATCTTGGGGGCGCGCGCAGGCTAAAAAATCTTTTAAAAATCTTGGCTTTCGTGCTTTTAGTTTTAAACCTAACCATAGGAGAAACTTATTATGGCGCAAAAAACTGGATCAACCTCGGCTTTATAACCTTCCAGCCGATGGAATTTGTTAAAATTGCTTTTGTCATGGCCGGCACGGCAACCCTGGACAGGCTTCTGACAACGCGTGATATGACTGATTTTATAGGATTTTCAGGGGCTTGCCTCCTTACGCTTGTCCATATAAGGGATTTTGGTGCAGCGGTGGTTTTTTTTGGCTCCTTTATTGTCATGGCCTTTATGCGCTCTGGGGATCTGCGAACCATTTTCCTAGCAACGGCCGGAGCTTTATTTGGAGCCATGGCGGTTGTCTCCTTTATGCCCTATATTGCTTCCCGCTTTGCGACCTGGGGCAGGGCCTGGGAGTTTGCCAATACTTCCGGCTTCCAGCAGACACGCACCATGATAGCCGCTGCAAGCGGTGGTTTATTAGGAGTTGGTGGAGGCAACGGCTATTTTGCTAATATTCCTATGGCCGACACAGATTTGGTTTTTGGTTTGCTCTGTGAGGAATGGGGGCTGTTGGTGGCTCTTACTGCAGTTTTAATTATTGTGTTTTTAGCAGTCCATGTTGTGTTTTTTATTAAAAGTTGCCGCTCATCTTTTTATGCAATTGCCGCCTGCGGCGCAGCTACCATATTTCTGATACAGACGGCCTTAAACGTGTTGGGTTCGGTAGATATTGTTCCATTAACCGGAATAACCATACCCTTTGTCTCCAACGGGGGCTCTTCCATGATCACTTCCTGGGGGCTTTTGGCCTTTATTAAAGCTATTGATGACCGTATTAAGCCCGGGTAATACGGATTTTGCAACGAAACAGGTGATCGCTATGAATTTGCTCTCCAAGCGTGCCGCTGTGCTGCTTATTCTCTCCTTGCTGTTGGCCTATGGCCTTTTGCTCTTTGCCATCAGGTTTTTTAACCATGCTTCTGCCTGGGCGCACCACCCGGCCAACAAGCACTTATATGCAGAGGGGAACTTGGTTTGCTCGGGAACAATTTATGATCGCTTCGGCCATATACTTGCGCAGGTAGATGAGGGAGCAATAAAATATAGCGAGGACAAGGCGGTGCGCACAGCTGTCATGCATGCAGTGGGAGATTTGGAAGGCAATGTAGCGACCGGTGCCCTAGCAGCCTTTAGCAGCCGGCTGAGCGGCTGGGATATCATAAATGGTGCCTACCGTTTTCAACCTAAACAGCGGGAACTATGGCTTACCCTTGATGCCGATCTGTGCGCCACAGCTTACAGGGAGCTTCGCGGCAGCAAGGGAACGGTGGGTGTCTATAATTATAAGACGGGGGAAATACTCTGCATGGTCAGCACACCCTCCTTTGACCCGCTCAATCCTCCTGACCTGGATGCTGACCCCGAAAAGTACGAAGGAGTTTATATCAATCGCTTGCTTTCGGCCAGCTATACTCCCGGCTCGGTCTTTAAGCTGGTAACAACGGCCGCAGCTCTTGAAAACCTGAGCGGCATTGAGGAACGGCTTTATCACTGCGAGGGGAAGCTGCTCATTGGTGAAGGGGTGGTGACTTGTCTTGCCAGGCACGGCGAAATTACGCTGGAGCAGGCGCTTGCCCACTCATGCAATGTTGCTTTCGCCCATATTGCCCTTGAGCTTGGAGCGGAGACGCTACAGAAATATGCAGATTTAAGCGGCTTTAATGCCGGCTTGGATGTTGATGGTATAAAGACAGCAGCAGGCAGGGTTAATGTTTTAGCTGCAGAGGGGGCGGACCTGGCCTGGGCAGGGATCGGGCAGTACACTAATACGGCTAACCCCTTAAATTTTATGGCCTTCATGGGCGCAATTGCAAACAATGGTGTGCGC
>JAAZDU010000121.1 GCA_012512665.1 Bacillota bacterium
CTACAAACTCATCTAAATTCCTGGGAGCCATACGATAAGCCAGAGGGGCCTCTTTTTTAATTTTTTCTTCCAGGCTGTATTCTAACAGGTCCAAAAGTAGCAATCCTCCCAATAATATCTAACTAAATGGCTATATTTCCTTATTTAGTATTTCTATATTTAATATAATTCTATATTCAATTTCAGAGGAGGTCAAACAGGAAAGCCAAGGCAATTACAAATATTTTTTAAAATATTTCTCAAAACATTTTTTAAAGAGGAGAATAGGCATAACTAAAGAAAAAAAGAATAGTAATGAAATGCCGCTCTTTTAAAGATCTTCTATATTACAAGGAGGGGACGTTTTGTTCTGGCAAACATTAATTAGTACCTTTGGGCTTGTTTTTCTAGCTGAGCTAGGGGATAAAACACAGCTGGCAACAATCTTACTAGCAACCCAAGGCAGACCGGTTTGGGGAGTTTTTTGGGGGGCAGCTCTCGCCCTTATATTATCAGCTTTAATAGGTGTCTTATTGGGATCCGCTATTGCACGCTACTTACCTCCCCAATACCTACAAAAAGGGGCGGGTATAGCTTTCATAGTGCTGGGGTTTTTATTACTTTCAGGCAAGTTTTAGGTATTTATGCCAATTATGCCGCCCAAAGCACCTAATGAAAAACCAAGGAACATTTTTGTAAAGCAGTTGTGCCATGCGGCATCGCCCGTGAAAGAGGCAAAGATTAGAAGAATAACAACATAAAGCAGTCCTGTTAAGCCTCCTTTTAACCAACCTTTTTCCGTTGTTTTCCGCCCCACAAAAAAAGAACCGGCCATAAGGCTAGTCAAGCTCCCCGCTACAATGACGTAGGGGACAAGCTTTTCCGAAACATCTGTCCAGTACATAACTGCTGTCAGAACAATTATTATCGCCAAAGATAAGAACAGAGCCAGGGCTAAACCTTTAATAATTAAAAAAAGTGGAGCACAGGAAGATAACATAGGCGTATTACCTGTTGATGTAGCAGTACCTTTCACATCAACTACCTCCTAAAAATAGGATTGCCTATGTTAATCTATGCTCCATTAGCAAGTAAATATGTTTGTTGAATTAAACAATATTAAATTAATCCTCGCTGCTTAAAACCCTATCAACACCATAGCGGGCAAATTTTATATTCACACTATCGCTGACCTGAACAGTTAATTCATCATCTTTGATATCCTTTATTACCCCATATATCCCACCGATAGTAATTATCTTGTCCCCCTTTTGAAGACCGGCCAACATCTCTCTCCTCTTCTTTTGCTGTTGTTGCTGAGGACGAATAACGAAAAAATAAAAAATAACAAACAACAGGATAATCGGGAAAAAACCAGCAATTCTTTCCACCTTATAGCCTCCCTTATTTTATTTATTATAATTTAACCTCCTGATATTTTGACCAGAAATTTTTTCTGAATTCCGAAAAGGAACCGTTGAGAATGGCTTTCAGTATTTTAACCATTAAATTGGATAAAAACCAGAGATTATGATAAGTTGTTAAACGAATTCCCAGTACTTCTTTACACTTCAAAAGGTGCCGAATGTAAGCACGAGAATAGTTTTGGCAGACATAACAATCGCACTCCGGATCAAGTGGTGAAAAATCCTGGGTATAGGAAGCATTCCTAATAGTCAGATAGCCACCGTGAACCATCACCCTACCATTTCTGGCAATACGAGTAGGTAAAACACAATCAAACATATCAATACCCCGCGCCACTCCTTCTATAAGAGCATCGGGCGAGCCCACGCCCATTAGATAGCGAGGCTTTGTCTCCGGCAGGAAAGGTACAGTATCTTCCAGGACGCGATACATAACATCCTTCGTTTCCCCAACGCTTAAACCACCTATGGCGTAACCAGGAAAATCTAACTCCACCAGCTGTTCAGCACAGGCACGCCTCAAATCACTATAGACCGCGCCCTGAACTATGCCCAGCAAAGCCTGTTCCTTTTCCCTCTCCATGTGGGCTATTCTACATCTTTCGGCCCACTTAATAGTCCTTTGGGTTGCCTCGCGCGCCTCCTCATAAGATACAGAAGAGGGAGGACAATGATCTAGGGCCATTATAATATCTGCATCTATAGAATGTTGAACTTTAATGGCCTTTTCTGGTGTAAAATGATGAGTCGAACCGTCAAGATGCGATTTAAATATAACTTCGTTGTCATTAACAGTTGTATTATCTAACAGGCTAAATACTTGAAAACCACCGCTATCTGTTAAAATAGAACCGCGCCATCCAATAAAAGCGTGTAACCCCCCGGCCTGTTCAATAATTTTAGTCCCTGGCCTAAGATAGAGATGATAGGCATTACCCAATATTATCTTTACGCCCATCTCCTCCAATTCTCGAGAAGAGACGGTTTTCACAGATCCCAGAGTCCCAACGGGCATAAATACTGGTGTTTCAATAGTACCCCGCCTTGTAGTTAACAGGCCGGCACGAGCAGAAAAATCCGGGCATGTCTTAACAACAGAAAATTTTAGAGTCATTAAATCCACCTAAACTATAAACTATAACAAAATATGTATATATGTCAAACCTTTTCCTCTATGTTATAACAATAACATGGCATCTCCAAAGCTATAAAAGCGATATCTTTTACTTATTGCTTCCCGATATGCTTTTAAGATAAGCTCCCTGGAACTAAAAGCGCTGACCAGCATTAAAAGAGTGGACCGCGGTAAGTGAAAGTTCGTTAAAAGGGCCTCAACGATTTTAAAATTGAAACCCGGGTATATAAATAAATCGGTGTTGCCATAAAAAGGGCCTGATTGCCCATTTTCTAATTTATTGGCGACACTTTCTAGGGTGCGGCAGACCGTTGTCCCTACAGCAACTACTTTACTCTTTCTCCTTTTAGCCTCTATAATTAATTGTGCTGTTTCCTGGGGGACAAAGTATGTTTCTTCGTGCATTTTATGTTCCAGAATATTTTCTGTTTGAAC
>JAAZDU010000122.1 GCA_012512665.1 Bacillota bacterium
ACCAGAATAACCTCATCAGTGCTGCCATTGCCCGGCAACTCAAAGACAATATTATGGGCATCATAAGTTTTATGCGGCACATTGAGTTTTATGTTGACCTTGTGAGGTGCGCCTGATACAGCCAGATCCCTTAAGTAATCACCGCCTGTCTTGCTAAAACAAAAAACCGGGGCCGGAATAATATTTTCCGGCGTCCCTTCTCTCTTTTGTTGCTGCGAGCTGTCCACCTTGAGGTTGGCTCTGAAAACCGCAACTGCCCCCCTATCTATGGCCGTCCTGGTAGCCTCTGCAGCGGTAGCAATCCATCCCCGCATAAACTTTTCATCTATTAACACAATATTGCCGGCAATATCAACAAGCTCAAAATCCGACTCCAGGCCACATCCAACATATACCAGTTCACCGGTAATGCCTTCCGGCGGCGTTCCAACCGTCCAGTGCAGGGGAAAGCACTTATCGGAGATGATAGTTTCTTTGCCTTCGGCTTCTACTGTTACTTCGTATTCTTCAGGAAATGGGCTGTTTACTTTAATGGGTTCGAGTTTGGCCTCCCTTAACCCGGCTGCATGTAGTTTTTCGATAATATAATCGGCCGCCGCCTTTCCTTTTTCTCCAACGTTTATTCCGGACCGGATCCCATAGCCGGCAATATCGCAAAGCTCCTCGATCATCCCCATAATTTCTTTCGCCGGGGGATCAATACGAGAGTTTTCCATTATGCTTTTTCTCCCTTCCTTTTTTTCGGTCTAATATCAGTAATATCGGGTAAATTTGACCGTTTACCTGTCGGTCACCATACCCAGAGCCCGGCGCATCGATTTTAATCTTCTTTTAACAAGTTTATTTTATAGGTAGGAGCCAGCATGATATAACCGAACACAACCGGCACATCAACCCGGGTAAATACAAGAGGACAATGCCGCAAGCCGCCCGGGACATAGATAAACGTCGTCGTGTTTATAATATGTTTTTCACGTTCCTCACCTAATAAAATATAGGCTTCCGCTCCAAATTCCCGATAATCCATGGGATTGCCGCCCATAAACATCAGGATTTCAACATCATCATGCGTATGGCCATGCGGCCCTCCCAATTCAATAGGGCTATAAATGGCCTCCAATGTCATACTGAAAGGCAGTCCATCCCACCCTTCTATAGGCCCCTGATCTTCCATACCCATCCGAATAACCGGCACTTGAATCTCCCTGGGGTGTTTTGATTTTCCCAAAGGCTCCACCAGGACATACTTACCATACTTTGTATTACTCACAATTCAAACCTCCCATGAATTAATGTAATTTTAATAATTCAACCACAAGACAATCTTCACACCTTTTTAAACAATATAATCCGTGTTTAAAGCAACCAAATGCACCTCTTTCCTAAAAAATTATTGTTATGCGTATAGTTACTATCCGCACTGTATAGTAGTATACTATACTTTTCGTATTGTTGCAATACATTTTGTATAGTTTTATGATTTTTTTCCTATACTATATTAAAATCTATACATGGTGTATCGTTATAATTTGAGGTGTGTAATGGAATTTAAAGATAGGCTTAGGAAGCTTAGAAAAGAATTAAATTTAACACAAAAAGAACTTGGGAAAAACGTAAATTTAGCAGAATCAACAATTTCTCATTATGAAAATGGAATAAGAATGCCTGATTCTACAATATTAGAAGAGTTTGCGAATTTATTTAAGGTATCTGTGGATTATCTTCTCTGCCGTACTAACAACCGCAAAGAAATTGTATCTAACTCCACTCTCGACGAGGAGATATCCCAAATTATTAAAGAACTGGGACCGGAGATAACTCTGCAGCTACATAATTTGAAGGAAATGACAGAGGAAGAAAAAGAAAACCTGAAGATATTCTTGCAGGGGCTCAAAGCCAGGAGAAATCAGATGGAAAAAGGAAACGCTGAAAGTTAATTTAAAAAAGTGGGTAAAATGGATATTATTGATAAAAGTATTTGTACTTAAAAAAATGGCGCTTTTATGCGCCAACCCTCGTCGTGATGTTCCAGCTTTCTTTGTATAAGGAAGTACGGGCCATATCCTGCTTTACTGGCTGTAGTGTCTGAAAATCAATGAAGATAGAGTATTAATGCATGCAGTCTTCCCATAGTCGTATAAAAAACTCTATTTTGTTACATATTATATTAAAACTATAAATATTTAATCTAATTCACCCAAACTCTAACAAATATATGTTATAATTGACCTCAACACTATTATTTAATTGGGTGATATTATGGTGTGTTTCACTGCCTACCACGGAACAGGGGAAAAGTGTGCAATCGCAATTGAAAAGCAACAACAATTTACTTTCGTCGCTCTTAGGAAAGATCACTGGTTAGGAAAAGGTGCATATTTTTTCCGTGAAGATAAAGAACAAGCAACTTTATGGGCACTATATAAAGTTAGGAATAATTTAACATTTCGTAGGCAAAAACCTACTATAATAAAAGTAATACTACAGCTTGACGAAGTACATTTCTTAAACCTTGATACGAGAGACGGCCTACACTATCTAAGAGATTTCTTAGAATATTTGAAGAATCAAGAAAATCTAAAGATTGACGGAATTGTTTCCGAAGAGGAAGATAAAACTATTGCTGATAAAGTAAGGTCCTATGTTTTATCATTATTGCCAGATGATATTTGGTTGATTCAGCGAACTTTTGTAGTGGATAGTGTTTTTGATAGGGATGAATTACTCGCAATTATGGGTATTCGCTTACATGGTGTTCAAATTTGCTTAAGAAATAATAATGCAATTAAACCAGAAAGCATAAAAATAATTAATAAACAAAAAATTA
>JAAZDU010000011.1 GCA_012512665.1 Bacillota bacterium
ACTTCCGGCAGGAGTCGAACCTGCGACCTACGGATTAGAAGTCCGTTGCTCTGTCCTCTGAGCTACGGGCGCACATTTCACCATTATTATAACACATGATGTGGGAAAAACAAGTATTTCGGTTAAGCCAGGTTTGCTTGAAAGTATTTTACTAAATTTTAAGTTCTGGTAAAGCCGTAGGAGCAGCTTGTGCCGGGTGAAATATGATACAATATAGTGAGACTGGAACTGTTGCGGAAAGCGGTGATAAAGTGTGTGGGCGCTTTTCTTTATTTGATCTGCTAAGTGTTGCCGTCCGCTATAATATAAATTTGCCTGGCTGGGTCAAGCCCCGCTATAATATTGCGCCTTCCCAGCATATTTTGGCTATTGTTAAAGATAAGGGCAGTTTTCGACCGGTTCGTTTCCAGTGGGGGCTTATACCTTTTTGGGCAAAGGAGGTTGCCCCTGCCAGCCTGCTTATCAATGCCCGGGCGGAAACGGTGGATAAAAAGCCGGCCTTTAAGCAGAGCTTCAGGCGTAAAAGGTGCCTTATCCCCGCAGACGGCTTTTACGAATGGCGCAAGGAAGGCTCTCAAAAAAAGCCTTACAGAATTAAGCTGAAAAATGATGGCTTGTTTGCCTTTGCCGGCTTGTGGGAGAAATGGGTAACGCCCCAGGGCAAGGTTATTTACTCCTGTGCCATTATCACCACTGCTGCCAATGAGCTGGTGAAGCCTGTCCACGATCGCATGCCGGCGATCTTGGCTGGAGAAGAGCAGGAAGCCTGGCTTGAGGCTGCTGCAGTTGTTTCAGATCTTAAGAAACTATTGAAACCCTACCCGGCAGAGCTAATGAGCAGCTATGAAATCTCTGCCACTGTTAATTCAACCAAAAATGACGGGCCGGAGATTCTAAAACCTGTTGATATTTCTTGATTGGCAAAGTGGAAATAATGCCTGGAAAATTTTAAAAAAAGTTCACTTCTTGCCAGCAGGCAAGAAGTGAACTTTTTTCTACAGCCTATTGCTAGTTGTTATAAATTAATTTTTTTAAAACTTAAACCTGTTGACAGCGTCGTTAAGTTTTTCAACCAATCCCTGTAAATCGCCGGCGGTGTTTGCTATTTCGCTCATGGTAGCAGTCTGTTCTTCTACGGCAGCAGATACTTCTTCGCTGCCGGAGCTTATCTCCTGTGTGACGGAGGCCACCTGGTTAATTTGAGAGACAATGCCCTGGATCTCATCTATGATCTGCCTGAGGAGCTCTCCCGTGGAGGAGACAGCCTGGGTGCCGTTCTTCACATTTTCTACGCTTTTTTCCATTTGTTCGCTTACATTGCGGGACTCTTTCTGGATGGATTCAATAATTCTGGTAATTTCTTCGGCTGATGCAGCGGATTGTTCGGCGAGCTTGCGCACTTCTTCGGCAACAACGGCAAAGCCTTTGCCCTGTTCGCCTGCTCTGGCAGCTTCGATGGCGGCATTTAAGGCCAACAGGTTGGTTTGTTCCGCAATACCTTTGATGGTGACTACTATCTGGCCGATACTTTCCACCTGGTTATTGAGTAAAGAAACATTATCCCTAAGGTTGGAAACGCTGGTCGAAATGATCTCCATTTGTGCAACAGCTTCTTTTACCGCTTCGTGCCCACCTTCTGCCTGTTTGGATATCTGGAGCCCCAGTTTATGCATCTTTTCAGTGCTTTCGCTTAAATTCTGGGCGCTGCTGGAGAACTCGTTGGCGGTGGCGGAAACCTCTTCCAGGCTGGCGCTCATCTCTTCAGATGAGGAAGCTACCGCTTCGCTGGCTTCGTGTACTTTGTCTGCTCCAGCTTTGACAGTGGCAAGCATTTCACTTATTGATTTCTGCATTTTGTCAAAGCTTTGCGCCAGCAACCCGAGCTCATCTTTCAATTTAGGGGCATAGTCGGGTACCCTTACGGAAAAATCACCGCTTGCCATGTTGTCGGCGTACAAGCTGGCATCCCTGATGGGGGAGGCAATGCTGCGCCCTATCAGCAGAGCACATACTGCTCCCAGGACGAGGGCTCCCAGGGATAAAGCAGTAATTGTATTGCGCGAACTCACGACTTTGGCCAGGACCTCGCTTTCCAGGGAACCTACGGCCAGGCTCCAGCCGGTATCTCCTCCAATGGGGTGGAAGGCCACATACCTGTTCTCGCCTTCATAGAAATATTTTTCTACGCCATGTTCCCCTGCCACCATTCTATCTACAATCCGTGCTATTTCGTTATACTCAGGGTTGTTC
>JAAZDU010000123.1 GCA_012512665.1 Bacillota bacterium
CAGCCTGAATGAGCTTCAGCAGAATGCTTTCCACATCCTCACCCACATAGCCTGCTTCGGTAAGAGAGGTAGCATCAGCAATAGCAAAGGGGACATTTAAAATACGAGCCAGTGTCTGTGCCAGCAGCGTCTTTCCAACGCCTGTTGGTCCAATGAGCATGATATTGCTTTTTTGAATTTCTATCTCTTCTAGCTTCTGCAAAGCATTAACTCTCTTGTAGTGGTTGTATACTGCTACAGAGAGAGCCTTCTTAGCCATATCCTGGCCCACAACGTACTCGTTAAGAATCTCGTTTATCTCAGCGGGCTTAGGCAGTTCCATGAGGCCAAAGTCAACTTCGTCGCCTATCTCTTCCTCTATAATCTCGTTGCAGAGTTCAATACACTCATCGCATATATATACACCAGGTCCAGCCACAAGTTTACGCACCTGTTCCTGCGATTTTCCGCAAAAGGAACACTTGAGCTGGCCTTTTTCATCGCTAAACTTGAACATCAGATCACCTCTTTGCTAAATCCCTCGACTCCAAGATGCCGTCTATAAGGCCGTATTCCTTGGCTGCCTCTGAGGACATGAAGAAGTCACGATCAACATCCTTGGCAATTCTTTCCACAGATTGACCTGTATGGCGAGAAAGAATCTCATTCAAAGTTTCTCGAATACGCAAAATTTCTTTGGCATGAATTTCAATATCCACCGCCTGCCCCTGGGCTCCACCTGAGGGCTGGTGCAACATAATGCGGGAATGGGGCAAAGCAAAGCGCTTGCCTTTTGTTCCTGCCGCCAGGAGAACAGCTCCCATACTGGCTGCCAAACCGACACAAATAGTTGAGATATCAGATTTAATATACTGCATGGTATCGTAAATGGCCAGCCCGGAATAAACCACTCCGCCGGGGGAATTAATATAGACATTTATGTCTTTATCAGGATCCTCGGACTCCAAAAAAAGCATCTGTGCAATAACCAGGTTAGCTACTGTGTCATTGATAGGGCCGCCGATAAAAACGATCCTATCCTTCAAAAGCCTAGAAAATATATCGTATGCTCTTTCTCCGCGGTTAGATTGCTCAATGACCATGGGCACAAGGTTCATGAAGCTTCACCTTCCTTTTTTTCACTTTCAGGCATATCGTTATCTTCGCTGTTGTTTGCTTCAGAATCTACCTTTTCCTTTGCTGGGGGCACTATTTTACAGTTTTTAACAAGGAAATCAATAATCTTGCGATAACGAATTTCTGTTTTTATTATATCTATTCTCCCCTGTTTGGTAAAGAGCACTTTTACCCTCTCCGGGTCATCGTCCTGCTTTTCCGCTATTTCCTTAATTTTTTCGTCAACGTCTGCCTCTTCCGCCGTAAGATTTTCCTTGATGCCGATAGCATCTAGAACAAGATTAACCTTTACTTTTTTGGCAGCTTCTTCCCTGCGTTCTTCCTTTATTTTATCCAGGCTGTGTCCAACCAGTTTTTCGTACTGCTCTAAGTCCATGCCCTGCATGCGCAGGTAGTATTCCAGCTCGTGCAACATTCTGTCCAATTCTCTCTCTACCAGAACGTTGGGCACCTCCACCGAGGCATTATCTGCTATTTTTTCCACCAGCTTACTTTCCAGGATCATTTTCTCCTGCTGGCGCCGCCTTTCCGCCAGGTCCTTTTTCACTTTTTCCCTGAAATTTGCAAGGGTCTCCTCTTCGCTTATTTCTTTCACAAAGTCTTCATCAAGCTGGGGCAGTTCTTTGCGTTTGATTTTATTAACCTTTACTTTAAAAAGAGCTTCTTTACCGGCCAGATCTTCCTTATGATATTTTTCGGGGAAGGTAACCTTGATCTCCCTTTCTTCCCCCGTAGTTGCTCCCATTAATTGATCCTCAAAGCCGGGGATAAAAGTGCCTTGACCAAGCTGGAGAGAATAGCCTTCTGCATCTCCGCCTTCAAAAGGTTTGCCGTCTATATAACCCTTAAAATCAATCTCTACAATATCGTCTTTCTGGGCAGCTTCATCTTCCAGGGTAACAAGGCGGGCATGCTGTTCCCTCAAATCTTCCAAGTAATTGTCCACATCTTTATCTGTAATCTCTTTTGTCTCGTGCTCTACCTCTACGCCTATATACTGCCCCAATTGAACCTCGGGTTTAACCTCAACTGTAGCTTTAAAAATTAAAGGCTTCCCTTTTTCCATCTGCACCAGGTCCATCTTGGGCTGATCAATGGGCTCAATTTTAGTATCTTTGACAGCATCTCCATATGCCTTGGGCAGTAGAATTTCCAGCGCATCCTCGTAGAGAATTTCCGGGCCCAGCTTTTTTTCCAGCACAAACCGAGGCACTTTGCCCTTGCGGAAGCCGGGAAGCACTATTTTTTTAACCACCTTGCGGTAAGCGCGCTCCAATGCCTCATCCACCTGCTCTTTTGGCACTTCCATTTCCAGCTGGATTTTATTGCCCTCTATTTTTTCCAATTTAACCACTAAATATGCTCCTCCTTTAACACTAGAGTTCCTGTGGACTTCTTTACAAAAAAAGACGCCTTTGGCGCAAGGCGGATAAACAGCTCAAAACTTAAGTCGTATTTTAACACAAAACCATTCCAGGGGCAAGCTTTTTACACAACTTTCTGTAAGCATACTTACTTATGCTTTACTATAGCCCAGGCGCTTAGAAATTTCCAGCGCAGTCTCTTTAATTTTCTCCAACAGGCCTTCCTGCAGGTGTTCCTGGGAGATACGAGCACTGGGGCCTGAAAGGCTAATGGCAGCTATTACTTTATTCTCATGGTTGTAGATAGGTGCAGCTACACAGCGGATACCTTCTTCCAGCTCTTCATTGTCAATACTGTAGCCCTCACGGCGGATTTTTTCAAGTTCTTTTTTTAATTCTTCGGGATCCACGATAGTATTAGGTGTATACGAGCGCAGCCCGCCTTCCAGCAACGCTTCTAATTCTTCTTCACCCTGGAAAGCCAGCAGCACTTTCCCTGCAGCGGTACAATGGCAAGGCCCTCTGCTGCCAACCTTGGCAAACATGGTGATCATGCTGCGGGAAGCAACCTGGTCAATATACACCACTTCTCCTTGCTGCAAAACAGCCAGGTTAACAGTTTCATTACTATAATCAACGAGGTTTTGTATATATGGACGAGCTACTGCTCTTATGTCGAGAGAATACAGGGCAGCATTCCCAATTTGAAAAGCTTTTACGCCCAGTTTATATTTCCCCATAAAATCTTCCTGCTGAACATAGCCAAAATGCATGAGGGTATGAAGAAGCCGGTGTATTGTGGCAACATTTAGCCCCGTCTTCGCTCCCAATTCCGAAAGGGTAAGAGGTTTTTCTTCTTCAGCAAGTGCTTCCAGTATGCAAAGGGATCTTGCAACTGACTGCACTAACTTTTCCTTGCCACGAGGGCGCATATTTCTTACTGCCATGAGAATATCAGCCTCAATTCTTTTGGTATTAATTTATTTATAATATACGCTTATTATTTTATTCTTCTTTAAAAAAAGTTGCAAGGGAAAATATTTTTAATTCTCTGCTCCTGTATCCCGCCCTGCTTTATATAAGGTCTTCCACGGGGCAAACAGGCGGTATAGCTCTTTTGTGCTCACTTGATAGATGAAGGTGTTCAATTCTTTTTACTTTGTCAAGGGGCAGGCCTTCCCTGCCAAATCTGATATATTTATCAAGCTCCTCGTAACTGAAGCCCATCTCCTTTTCATCGGTCTGGCCCTGCCAGAGGCCGGCGGTAGGTTCTTTTTCAATTATTTTATCAGGTACTCCAAGAAATCTGGCAAGTTCCCTGACTTCATCTTTTAAAAGCCCAGCTATGGGTTCCAGGTCGGCTCCTCCATCGCCGTATTTAGTAAAATAACCAATATATATCTCGCTCTTATTTCCCGTGCCAATTACCAAATAGTTATAAATAGAGGCAAAGTAATAAAGCGTGATCATGCGCAGGCGCGGCTTAATGTTTGCTGCTGCCAGGGAATGGCTTTTAGCTGTTTCTTCAGGCTTTCCTAGCTGCCTGAGCATAGTTTTAAAAACCTCATCCAGCACAACCTCCTGCACTTTTAATTTAAATTTGTCTGCTACCAGGTAAGCGTCTGCTCTATCCTCAGCAGAAGAATAACAGGGCATAATGACAGCAAGGTTGTTTTCGGCAAAGGCCTGGGAACAGAGGGCTGCCACCAGGGCGGAATCAATGCCTCCGCTTAAACCAAATACTGCACCCTTCCCCCCGGCACTGTATACTTTATCTTTTAACCAATCTACAATTCTCTCGGCTACTTTTGCTCTCCACATCCTTAATAACCACCTCTTATTGCGTAATACGCCTTAAAATATTACACTTTAAATGCTATTAGATATATTATAGCACATTATGCACAGCTGCTGCTAAAATCCGAGGAGAAAGCCTCAGGCTGCGGTGACAATGGAAACAAAACAGCAAGAAAACAACATTGACAATGGTGCAAATTATAATATAATGGAACGTATGAAAAAAACGCAAAACAGGGTAATTTTAACGCCTGCCAAAAGAGCAGTGGCTCGCTACAAAATGATAGAAGAAGGGGACAGGATCGCTGTAGGCATATCGGGAGGAAAAGACAGCGGGGCGCTCCTCTACATTTTATCCATACTGCGCCTGCACCTGCCGCAACCTTTTTTTCTTCACGCTGTTTTCATAGATATGGGCTGGCCTGTCAACACAGCACCCCTGGAAAAATTCTGCCGACAGCTGAAAATCCCTTTCCATGTTGAAAAAACAGCTATTGCAAAAATAGTATTTGAGCGCAGGCAAGAAAAAAACCCCTGCTCCCTTTGCGCCAAGCTGCGTAGAGGAGCACTGCACCAGACCGCTCTTAAACTTGGTTGCAACAAGGTAGCTCTGGGGCATCACCTGGATGATGTGATACAAACTTTTTTCTTAAACCTTATTTTCACCGGTAACTTTAGTACCTTCAAGCCCCGCACCTATCTATCTAGAACAGGCCTTTACCTTATTAGACCCATGATCTACCTCTCACAAAAATCTATTTTTTTGCTGCATCGTTGGCAAAATATTCCTACCCTGGAAAACCCCTGTCCGGTTGAGGGGCAGACAAAAAGGTCTGAAATAGCCGATCTGGTTAATACTTTGATACAAAGATACCCGGATCTTCACCAGCGCTTTATAACATCCCTGGAAAATATAAAGCCAGAGGGTTTCTGGTACCCTGATCCTAAACCGCGGCGAAAGTAGGCAGGAATTATATATAGAAACGGACATTCAACCTAAAACAAGTTAAAAAATAATAAAACGGGGGTGTTTATATGTCTGAACCAGTTGTAGAGGTATTTGCCACAGCCAAATGGATTCTTCTTTTTGTCGGTCTTTATCTTGCATTTACCGTTTACCTGGGATTTAGGTACTCGGAGCGCATCAACGAATCAGACGACTGGGCACTGGCCAGCCGCAATTTAACACTGCCATACATGGTGGCTTCCATTGTGGCCACCTGGGTCTGCGCAGGTGCTATTATGGGAGCAGCGGGCGAAGCTTATCTCTGGGGCTTTCAGGGTATTATCTTTGACCCATGGGGGCCTTTCCTCACCATGATTATTGTTGCTTTTTTCTTCGCGGGCAGGATACGCAAACTGGGCTATTCTACTGTAGTTGACTTTTTTAAGACTCGCTACAGCTACAAGATGGGGCTTCTCTATATGATTACCCAGATCATATCGTCCCTAGGCTGGCTGGGAGGACAGCTGGTAGCCCTGGGCATCATCGTCCACCTAACCACAGGCTTCAGCTTGAACATAGCGGTCATCGTTGGTGCCGTTGTTCTCCTTGTCTCTACCTATTACGGAGGCTTTTGGGCACTTTCTCGCGTCGATGCCATCAGCTTCGCCTTAATTTTAATAGGATTAATAATTATGTTCCCTACCGTCATGGAGCAGGTGGGAGGTTTCCGCTATTTCCTGCAGTTTGCTGAAAACTGGGGTGAACTACCGACCTTTGCCATGTTACCCTTAGCAGGCGAAGAGGGATACCTCTGGTATACAGGTATCCTGGGCATTACCTATTACCTTGCCGCCTGGGCATCTGTCGGGCTGGGGGATATCAGCTGCCCGATTTTGCTCCAGAGAGCACTGGCAGCCAAGGACCACCAGACTGCTTCTAGGGGTTTTCTGATCAGCAGTTTTCTTTATCTTTTCCTGGGTATGATTCCCGTTATGATCGGCATCGCCATGTTCACCTGGGGCCTTGAACTAAGCCCGGATCAGGCAGAGCTTGTCTTACCCTGGGTGGCAGGAAACTTTTTGCCGGGCTGGGCTGCAGTGCTCTTTGTTGTTTCCATAGCCGCTGCCATTATCAGCACAACAGGAGACAGCTGCCTTATTGTGGCCGCCATGTTCGGGCACAACATTTACCAGCATATCAAGCCCAATGCCAGCAGCCAGGAGACTTTAAGAGTGGTGCGCATCGCCACCCCCATTGTAACTGCCATAGCCCTGTGCATTGCCCTTTTCTTCGGTACCGTTTACAAGCTTATCATCTTCACCGGGGCCATCTCCCTCTGCACCATTTTTGCCCCCTATGTCTTCGGCTTCTTCTGGAAAAAAGCCAACAATCTGGGGTCTATAGCCTCATATTTTGCAGGGCTTATTTCCTGGGTGGTCATCTTCTTTCTCACGCTGCCCTCGACCATGGAGGCTAACGTAGGCATTTTGGTTGAAGGAGAAGTGTATATGGAGTGGGCTATCTGGGACGCTCTTTATATTTCCCTGGTGCCTGCTGCCATCATCAGTATCATTACTATGGTCGTTGTCTCCCTGGCCACTCAGAGCATAGACCCGCCCAAGCCTATCCTGGATGCACAGGGAGAATTTGTTGATTCAAAAGCCGTGCAGGGCTAAATAGTAAAAACATCGCCTTTTCTTTAATATTAATCAAGCTGTGGGGAAAGCACAAAAAAGCCCTCCTGTGATAAACGCAATTTCTATCGCAAGAGGGCTATTAAGATTGTTCTTAGAAGTGCTTCTACCAGCCGCGGCTGTACTGATCTGCACAGGGAATACAAACAGGCTGGCCATCTTTAATCCGTGCACGCGGCTCCATGACTTTCTCTCCACAGAGAGCACAGGTAACAGAGTTAAACAGGCGGGCTTTCTCCGGCAAAGTGCATTTTACTTCCTTCATCCTTACAACCCGCTCCAGAGGAGCTGAGAGATACTCCTCCACGGCGACCTCTACTTTCTTTCTGTATAGCTGCCGCTCTTCCTCAGTAGCCTCACCGCCAAAAACCTTTCGACGCAAGGCCTGCAGCTCCTCACGGCCATCTTCATTAAGCCGCAGGGCTTCAATGCGGATAGCCTTCCCGCTGTCCCGGACTGCAAATGTGTAAATCTGTTTGCCGTAGTCGCGAAAGATAAGGTTGCCTTTTCCCAAAGTGCAACCTGTAATAACCTGGATAGCATCGACTGCACAGCTGTCGTTCTCTACGATAGCCACCAGCTCTTCATCAGAAGGGCGCTCTGCCTCGAGAGCGTTTAAGGCTGCCATGGCCACACGAAAACCCATAGCCAGCCCGGTGCATTTATGCCCGTGAAAGGCAACGGCCTTTTCCCATAAAGTATTCTCTGCATGCATATTCTTGACCTCCTAAAGTATTTGCTAACTTAAAAAGCACAGGCTGCACTACTGCGTCACTGCAGTTCGATTTGTTTAAAACCACCAAAAAGCTCGGCCATTGTTTCGTAAAGGGGCTGTCCCAGGAAAAAAGAATATATCTCGTCTGCTTTTTCTACCGGGTCAATATCGGCAAACTGTTCAGGGTATAAAACTTTACCAACGTAGTAAATATCCGCCAGGGCTGTCTCTATATTATTGTAATAGGAAACATAGGGAAGCTGCCCGTATACCCTGTCATTTTTAACAGCCGTCAGTGCCTTGTAAAAACTGGGATTTTTCTTATAATCCTCCTGCACAATGGACAAGCCGTTTTGGTCGATGATTAAGACATCGGGATCCCACTGTAAAATCTGTTCCTTATCGATCATAATGGTTCCGGAAACGTCCAGCTCATCTGCTACATTTCTGGCATTAATAGCGCTTAACAGCGGTGAGTTGGCCGCCGTGCTCTCTATGCCGTGCTGCCCGCGGTGGCTCAGCCCGCCTACATATACGCTGGGTTTTTGCTCCTCGGGAATAGCAGCAGTTAAGTTAGCCAGCTCTTCCCTGCAGCTCTCCATGTACTCAATAATTTCCTCAGCGCGCTCCTCCCTGTCTACAAGGCGGCCAATTATGCGCAAAGACTCATACATGTTGCTGTCAAAGACGACGTCTGTCCCGCATGTTATCATAACAACGGGTACCCCTATTTGGTCCTCTATGCGCTCAATCTGCTCCCTGTCCATAATATCGCCTGCTATGATTACATCGGGTTCGACAGCATAGAGCAGCTCGGGGTCCGGGTCAGCCGGGTGCCCTTCCCCAACCAGGGGGAGTTCTGCCAGCTCGGGGTTCGCCATTATATACGGCCTACCGCTTTCCACCAGCTGCTGCGCTCTTTCGACCCCTACCAACCTATCAATGCCGTTGACATAAGTATAAAGCCGCAGGGCCGAACCAACGGCTACCACCCTCTCAACTTCTCCCTCAATGATTATCTCTCGACCTTCCATATCCGTCAGCTGAAGGATCTTTTCCTGGGGCTCACCTGTATCGCCCTGCTCCGCCCCTGTCTCCGACTGACCTGCTTGCTCCCCGGGCTGCCCACACCCTGCTAAGCAGATAGTAAACATCATTATGCCAACAAGTAGGAAAGCAAAGGGCTTGCTCTTCATGCTCTTAAACACCTCCATTAACTTACTAGATTCTTAAAGCGGTACAACTACCGGCACACCCTCATACTCCACAAAGGCCACATCTACATCATATACTTCTTTTATGGCCCTTTCAGTTATAATTTCAGGCCCCCCATAAGCAAAAACTTGGCCTTCCTTGAGGAGCATATATTTATTGGCAAATCTTAAGGCCAGGTTGAGATCATGCATGGTGACCACGGCAGAAACACCTTTTTTTTGCACAACTTCTTTTACCGTACAGATAACTTCCAGCTGATTCTTGAGGTCAAGGCTGCTGGTAGGCTCATCCATGAGGAGAATCTTGGGCTGCTGGGCGAGGGCACGGGCAATCATAACCTTTTGCAGCTCTCCACCGCTCAGCTCATCGGTATAGCGCATAGCATAATCATCCAATCCAAAAGCTTGGAGAATCTCCTCCACCAGTGCAATATCTTTACTGGTAACATCCCACTTGATATAGGGTTTTCTGCCTAAAAGAACCACATCAAAAACCGTTTTCCTGCTGTGCTCCTGCCTCTGAGCAATGTAGCCCACTGTCTGCGCCAGCATCCTGTTATCTATGCTGCTGGTATCAGTGCCATTTATATATACAACTCCTTTTTGAGGGACCAGTATTTTGTTGAGACATTTCAATATTGTAGACTTCCCGGCCCCGTTAGGGCCCAGGATAGCCAGGCAATCCCCTTCACTCAGAGCAAAAGAAATTTTTTTCAAAACATCTGCCCTGGGATAGCTAAATTCTATCTTCTCGGCTGCAAGCATCATTTTCTCTCATACCCCCTTATCAATAAATAAAGAAAAAGTGGTGCACCAAGAAAAGAGGTTACTGCGCCAATGGGAAGAGTTTGAGGGGAAATAATGACACGGGAGATGGTGTCTGCTGACAACAAGAGCAGCCCTCCCATGGCAGCAGAAGCTGGAATCAGGTATCTTAAGTCTGTACCGATGATGCGCCTGGTCATGTGGGGTGCCACCAGGCCGATAAAACCAATTACCCCTAAAAAAGAGACCGAAACAGCAGTAATTAGTGATGAAACAAACATCCCACCCAGCCTTACTTTCTCCACCTTTACTCCCAGGCTTTTTGCCGTTTCTTCACCGCTGTCCAGGGCGTTGTAATCCCAGCGGTGAAGAAAAAAGTAACCCAGGGAAACTAAGGTTAAGGCTGCTAAGAGCCAGATTTCCCTCCAGCTGGCCCGCCCTAAATCGCCAAAAGTCCAAAAAATGACTGCGGCTACTCGCACGGTATCCGCCGCAAAATACTGTATCATCATGGTACCGGCAGAAAACAGGGAACTTAAAGCCACACCGGCCAAAACGATGCTCTCTGGAGAAAAACTTTTTAACCTGGCGAGGGCAATAATGAGCACAGTGGATAATATGGCAAAAAAGAAAGCCAAAATAGTAACAAGATAAGGATTAGATATTTGCACCTCTCCCAGGCCTGTGCTTAAAATGCTGCCCGCACCAAAAACAATGATGGCAACATTGGCCCCAAAAGCAGCCGCGTTGGCTATACCTAAAGTCATAGGTGAAGCCAGGGGATTGCGCAGGTTGTTCTGCATAATGCAGCCTGCTACGGAGAGCCCGGCTCCCGCCAGCATACCGGTTATTACCCTGGGCAGGCGGATATTTTTCACCACGGCAAGGGTTCTATCATCCCCAGAGCCAAGGACGGTTGCCACCACATCTCTTAAGCTGATACTGATGGCACCAGCATTGATAGATAAAAAGGCCATTAGCACAGCAGCCACGACTAACAGCAAAATGATAAGCTTTTTTTTCACTATATATTTGTGATAGCTGGCGCTTTTAGCTGTGATTGCATCTTCCCTAACCAAAAGTATATGTCTCCAATTTTGTAGTATTTTTAAGTGTGTTACGATTTTAATTTTTGTGTTACTACTATCATTATATTCTTTGCTCCTTCCATAATTCCTGCCTATTATAAAAAAAATAAGCAATAGGACATAAAAATTTTTTTACCTATCGCCCATTTCACCGCTTAACATAATATTTCGCTTCAGTTCCAAGTTATTTTTTATTTCCGCAATGTAGCTATGAGGCGCTGCGGCTTTAAAATCATATTAAATACGTCATTAATATCGTTAACCACGATATCTGCAGACAGCATAGCCCTGGCAGAACAGCCCTCCTGGCCCAAAACAGCGATGCCGATAGCAGAAAGCCTGAGCATTTCGGCATCGTTGTCTCCGTTGCCTACTGCTATTACTTCATCAGCGCCTAAAGAGCGCACAAATTCTGCTTTGTGGAAAGAAGTATTATCACCGGAGATAGTTTTAATAATTGCCTTAACCTCTTTATGCATCCTGGCAGCAGTGCCCAGAGTATCTGCAGTCATAATGTAAAGAGTTAAGATGCCAGAGACCTCATTTAAAAGCGCAGCCGTACTTGGCTGCAGCTTACCATCTGTTGTCAGCGTTCCATTTAAATCTAAAACCATTTTAGAAAGATTAATTTTTTCTCTTCCCGGTATTTCCAAATATAAGGCCATCTGTTTGTCCTTCCCCAAAAATTTATGTTATGAAAGCCCATAAAAAATATTTGCTTTTATTTCTCAGCAGGGATGGCTTCCCTGGCCAGGCGGTCACACCGTTCATTATAATAGTTGTTGCTGTGCCCTTTCACTTTATACCATTCCACTTCGTGCCTCTCTGTCAGCGCCAACAGGCTTTCCCAGAGATCTCTATTTTCCACAGGTTTCTTTTCTATTGTCAACCAGCCGTTGCGCTGCCATTTCTTTAACCAGCCCTGCCTGAAGGCATTGACCAGGTAAGCACTATCCGAATAGATTTTTACTTTGCACGGTTCCTTTAAGGCTGCCAGCGCTTTTAGAGCCGCCTTTAATTCCATGCGTTGGTTGGTAGTAAGCTTTTCTCCCCCCGAAATTTCTTTCTCATGGCCGTTATAGATAAGCAAAGCTGCCCACCCCCCGGGGCCGGGGTTGCCTGAACAGGCTCCATCAGTGTAAATGCTTACTTCTTTCATTCTATTCACTTCCCTTCTCCAGGCAATTCCCGGAACAGGGAAGATGCTGCCTCTTTTACATCCGGAGCACCGATTACCGCCGAAATAACCGATATCCCAGCGGCCCCGCACTTTATAACATCGGCGGCGTTCTGCCGGTTTATGCCGCCGATGGCCACTACAGGTATGGTTACGGAACGGCAAATTTCCGCTAATTTTTCTAACCCGATAGCCTTGCCTGCATCAGGTTTGGTGCCGGTGGAAAAAACCGGGCCCACTCCCAGGTAGCTCGCCCCTTCAGCTTCTGCTGCTTTGGCCTGCGCTACAGTCTCAGCCGAAATCCCCACAATCCTACCTGGCGGCAAAAGCTTTTGCGCCTCTTTGAGGGGAATATCCTTCTGGCCCAGGTGAACCCCGTCGGCTTCAAGGATAAGGGCCAGGTCCACCCTGTCATTAACTATAAAAAGGGTGCCTGTCTGGCGCGTCAAAGCTCTTAATTCCCTTCCCAGAGCCAGGGCCTCACGGCAGCTTTCTTCCTTGCTGCGAAGCTGAATGGCAGTTGCCCCACCTGCAATCGCTGCCCGGCAGAGCTCCACCATATTGCGGCCGCGAGCCAGCTTTTTATCCGTAATCACATAAAGTTTTAAATCCACGATCCTTCACTCTCTCTCATTGAAGAATTCAACGCGTGCCCTTCTATCCAGCTCCTCTTCCTTTAACAGGTAAAGCTGGTCCAAAAGAAGAGTTTTATAAGCCAGGGGGCCTCCGGCCGAAGCAGCCTTTTCCGCTGCCAGTTCTCCCGCCACGGCAAAAGTAGTCATCGCTGCCGCTGCCGCCTCGAAGTAATTCTTTTCCACCGCAGCAAAAGCAGCCAGGAGGGAAGCGGCGGTGCAGCCGGTGCCCACTACCAGGCTCATTGAGGGATGTCCGTTTTTAATTACCGCCGACCTTCTACCGTCAGCTACTATATCTTCCACTCCTGTCGTCACTACCACGGCATTCGTCTTCTGGGCCAGCTTTGCGGCGGCAAAACGGGGATCAGCGCCTCCTAT
This sequence comes from Bacillota bacterium, assembly GCA_012512665.1. Classification (GTDB taxonomy): domain Bacteria; phylum Bacillota; class Dethiobacteria; order DTU022; family JAAZDU01; genus JAAZDU01. The sequence continues at coordinate 12,890 of JAAZDU010000123.1, forward strand.
GGATTCCACACCTTTAATCTCCCCTTCCAGCCCCGCCAAAATAGCTATCTCCGCTGCATTTCCTTTTATAATATCAGGAGATACTTCCTTTATCAACAGGCAAGCACTTTCTGTGCGCAGGGAGGTGGCCCCGGCGCCGACCGGGTCCAGTATAACCGGTATACCTTTCTTCTTGGCTTCTCTGCCGGCCTCCAGCATAGCCCTGACAAGAGAGGGAGAAAGGGTACCAATGTTTAGCACCAGCGCCCCTGCGGCCCGCACCATTTCACGGACTTCTTCCTCTGCCTGGGCCATCACGGGCAGGGCGCCCACATTGCGAGTGGCAGCGGCACAATCAGCCACCGTTACATAATTGGTGATATGGTGCACAAGCGGCTTTTCCTTTCTAATTTTGTTCAGTAAAGATCCCGCAGAAAACGTCATCTTGATCCCAAAGCTCCTTTCCTTAAGGCTATCGGTCATAAACAGGGTATTAATTAACAGGATAGAAAGGTACCATATGGTGCAGCGGGCCGCTCCCTTTGCCCAAAGCAAGGCCGGCCTTCATGGACTGCTGCAGGTATTCCCGAGCCCGTTCTACAGCCCCCGGCACCTCAAGGCCCAAGGCCAGCCCGGAGGCAATAGCAGCAGCCAGGGTACAGCCCGAGCCATGGGTATGCCTGGTAACTATCCTGGGAGAAGAATACTGGTAAAAGGTCGAACCGTCATAGAGAATATCGACAACCTCTTCCCCTGCAAGGTGTCCCCCCTTGACCAGAACATAGCGGGAACCCAATTGGCGCAACTGGCAGGCAGCTTCTTTCATTTCCTCGACGCTGCCAACTTTTTTACCCAGCAGGTAGCCGGCCTCGTCAAGGTTTGGCGTTATGATCAGGGCAAGAGGAAACAACTTTTCCTTGTAAGCGTAAACAGCTCCTTCTTCTAGTAACCTATCGCCGCTTTGAGCGATCATCACGGGATCCACTACCAGTTTTTTCAACTTATACTGCTCCACCTTGCGCGCCACTGTTTCAACAATAGCAGCATTGGCCAGCATACCTGTCTTGACAGCATCCACCCCCAGATCGGTGACAACTGCATCGATCTGCTCGCCTACAATCTGCGGGCTGAGGACTTCAACATTTGTTACCCCCAGCGTGTTCTGGGCGGTAACTGCTGTGATGGCAGACATGCCGTAGACCTTGAAAGCAGCAAAAGTCTTTAAATCCGCCTGGATACCTGCCCCGGCTCCTGAGTCAGAACCGGCTATAGTCAGTACTTTACGCATTTTTTTCCTTCTTTCTATTTTAATTTTAAATAACCGCTTTTCTCCAACAGGGTCAGCAAAATAAGCCCTATCATAATGCCGGCAATGCTACTTAAAGAAAAAGGGACTATAAAGGTATAGGCGAGCACAGGGGAATCCAAAAGCCAGCGGGCAACAGGAAAGGCTACAACAGCTCCTATAAAGCCTGTTCCCAGGAGCTCACCCAGAGCAGCCCATATTTTATGCTTAAATAAAGAGAACAAAAAACCCGCCAGGAAAGCGCCAAAAATGCTACCGGGATAAGCGAGAAGGGTGCCCCAGCCCATCAGGTTGCGTATAGTAGAAGTTAATAAAGCTGCTACCACCGCCCACCAGGGGCCTAAAGTAGCCCCTGCTATGACATTGATGGCATGCTGGACAGGAAACACCCTGGCTGCCCCTACTGGCAAAGAGAGGGGTGCAGCCACCACTCCCAGGGCTACCAGCAGACCAACGGCTGTAATCTTTTGCAGTGATATTTTTCCTCTCAAAGCCTTTTCCATGCAAAACACTCCTTTTTTGCGGGGTAGCTACCAAGAAAAAAAGACCCGGAAAGGTCTTTTTTTTATTAAAACTACCTTCCCTACGCTGGCATTACCCAGTACACGGCCTGCTTTTACTTAAGCAGCTTTCCGTGCTCGCATAAAGCGACAGGTTCAAAGGGTTAGGAAACTTCATAGCGTTTCCTTCTCAGCCTCCGCTCGGAAGCACCCCGCAAGTATTATTTTTTAAAGATTATAAGCTATTGTCTCCTAATTTACAAGCCTTCATCTGCAAAATCTTCCTGCAGCGGGCGGCCTGCTTCTGATTCAGGCAGCTCTAATTTAGCTGACCCTGTACTTTCTACTAAACGCCCAAGTATCTGCTCCAGTTCTCTTATAGCTTCGCCGTAACCAGCCCAGTCCCCTTCTCTCTGTGTTTCCTGGGCACGCTTAAAAACCTCCTGTGCGCGGCGGGCCAGCTCCTCCACCGTCTCCAAAAAAGCCGGCGGCTGAGGTATCGCCGGTTCCTCCAACCCTGGAAGCTCTGGCGGAGCCTCTCTCTCCCCAAAAAAGCGCATTAAAGCCTGCTCCAGGGAAGGTTCCATCACCACCTGGTCCCTGTAACCAACGATGACGCGGGCCAATTCTGGCAGCTCGCTCTGATCAGCCTGCAAAAAGATGGGTTCGACATACAACAGCGAATCATTAATAGGCAGCACCAGCAGATTGCCCCTGATCACTCTGGATCCCATCTGATCCCACAGCGTTAGCTGCTCAGAAATAAGCGTATTTTGATCTATGCGGGTTTCAATCTGCATAGGGCCCAAAATGACCTTTTCTTTGGGAAATTCATAGACGACCAGCTCGCCATATTTGTCCCCATCGGACCTGCCGGCCATCCAGGCAATCATGTTGTCCCGGCGAGTCGGGGTAAAGGGCATGATAATTAAAAATTCTTCCTTGCTCTCGCCGGGAAGCTGCAAAATTGTATAGTATGGTTCCACAGGCTGCACAGCGCCGGCATATTTTTCATTGGGAATTTGCCACAGGTCCTCCCTGTTATAAAAAACTGTAGGATCATCCATGTGATAAGTAGCATAAACCCTGGTCTGCAGCTTAAAAAATTCCTCTGGATAGCGCAGGTGATGCTCCCGGATCTCAGCGGGCATTTCCTCCAGGGGCTTAAAAAGAGCAGGGAAAATATTTTGATAGGTCTGCACGATGGGATCCTCAGGATCGGCCACATAGAAGTCCATACTGCCATGATAGGCATCAATTAACACTTTTACGGAATTGCGTATATAGTTTATACCGTCATAAGGCTGGGAATAGGGAAAATGACTGCTGGTGGTGTAAGCATCGTAAATCCAAACCAGCCTCCCGTCGTGGACCACCAGATAAGGATCAGGGTCGTACTGTAAAAAAGGAGCTACCTGCCGCACCCTTGTGCTAATATTGCGATTAAACATAATCCTGCTCTCCTTGTGGAGCTCACCTGAGAGGAGAATGCGGTAATCGCCAAAGCGAAGGGCAAAGAGGAACCTTCTGAGAAATGATTTTAAGGGTACTCCGCCAGTCCCGTCATAGTTCGTATAGACATTGGTATCGCCCATGGGGTAGTTAAATTCTTCCATATCAGTATTTACAATGACGTAATCATGGGTCAGTTGTCCATAATATATTTCGGGACGGGTCACAGGGGGTAGGCCCGTTGTGCGGGGTGGAATATCCTGGATAACAAAACGGGGCAGGCCTTCCAGAGTAACCTCGGCCACGGGACTCATGGTAAGGCCGTAGCCGTGGGTATACTGCAGCCTTTGGTTAACCCAGGTCTGGGCCTCAGCTGCCAGGCGATCAATGTTTAACTCACGGGCTGACAGCATTACCTGGCGGTAGTCGCCATCTATAAAATAGCGGTCGGTGTCAACTTCAAAAAATTCATAATAAAGCCTGATAGCCTGCAGCTGGTTATAGGTTTGAAGAAGGGGGCGGTAATCCCAGAGGCGGACATTGTCTAAAGTCTCCGCAGCAGCCTCTAATTTGTCCCATGACAGCTCCTGTGTCACAGGGTAATCCTGTGTAATAACTTTATCCAGGCCAAAAGCTTTTTTTGTAAATAAAATATTATATTCAATATAAGGGCGTTCATAGGCCAGCTCATTAGGATCCACTCTGAGCTGCTGGATGAGATTGGGGTAAATTCCTCCTATCAGGAAAGAGGCTACAAAAATAGCTGCAATGCTGCCAAGCATAAGCCGGGATTGTCGGCGAAAGCAATTAAAAACCATCGCTGCCGCCAGCAGCAGGGAAAGAACCAGCAGGATCCAGTAAGCTGGCAGCTGGGCAGTCATATCGGTGTAGCCTGGACCAAAGGTAGCCCCCCTTGGAGAAAAAAGCAGCTCAAACATTTGCAGGCGGTAGTCCCAAGCCTTGAGCAGAAATATGGCTGCTAAAAGCAAGGAAAGATGACTTATTCCCCGAGCTGGTATAATGTTTAAGCGGCGCCCCACCTGGGGAGGTGGGTCGGTTATAAAATAAATAAAGCCCACGATAATGAGCGTAACAATAAAGGTAGCCTGCAAATAACTGCAGAGGAAGCGCAAAAAGGGAAGCCTGAAAACGTAAAAGCTGGCATCCCGGCCAAAGATGGGATCGTCAATGCCAAAAGAAACGCCGTCAACAAACTTCAGGCCTTCCAGCCAGTAGGCGCCTGTATATGAGGAAAAAAAGACGGCCAGGACAACACTTAGCGCAAACAGGATGGCAGTTACTCTTTTTTTAGTCAAAATATTGCCCCAGGCCGAATTCATCAGCTGCTCTCGCAAAGGGAGATTGTGCAGCTGTAAAA
>JAAZDU010000124.1 GCA_012512665.1 Bacillota bacterium
CCCCACGGGCCTTTGCTAAGTGATGCGCTGGTTATACAGGGACAGGAACAGCTTTCCGGAAGCTTCGCCCGCTTTGATCGGGAACTAATAGGTGCCATTTCCCGGGGGAAGGTGGAAGACATTCTCAACTTTGATCCAAGTATGGTGGAAAATGCCGGTGAATGCGGCTTGCGCTCCATACTTATCCTGCTGGGCGCTGTGACAGAAGAAGGTTTTAAGCCAACAGTTTATTCCTATGAAGGCCCTTTTGGAGTGGGCTATATGGTAGCCAGCTACCTGCGGAAAGAAGATAACCCCTATATTGACCTGGCCAAAAAGGCGTTGGAAGCAAAGGTGCTGGGAACCGGCCTAAAAATGCCTTCTCCTCTTCCGCCAGAGCTTACCGGGAAGGCCGGGGTTTTTGTTTCTATAAAAAAACGGGGACAGCTGCGGGGCTGCATCGGCACTATCGAACCCACCAAAGAGAACCTGGCCCAGGAAATTATTGACAATGCTGTCAGCGCTGGCCTCCGTGATCCTCGTTTCCCGGCAGTTGAACCCCATGAACTGGATGAGCTTACTTATTCAGTAGATATTATGGGTAAGCCGGAAGCTGTAGAAAAGCTGGAGGATCTGGATGCTAAAAAATACGGTGTTATTGTACAGAGCGGCCACAAGCGAGGGCTCCTCCTGCCTGATCTGGAAGGAGTTGATACCCCTGAGCAGCAGATAGCTATTGCTTGCCAAAAAGCAGGCATCGGCTCCGGTGAAAAATACCAGCTTTTCCGCTTTACCGTTACACGTTATCAGCAGGAGGATATATAAGATGCAGGAAGCAAGCTATTACCGGAGGGAAGGAGAGAGGGTGCACTGCCTTCTCTGTCCCCAGGATTGCCATCTTGCTGATGGCAAAAAAGGGCTGTGCGGTGTCCGCCTAGCAGAAGATGGAAAGCTCTTTACCACAAACTACGGCAAATATGCTGCAGCAGCTATGGACCCCATTGAAAAAAAACCTCTTTACCATTTTTACCCCGGCCACAGCATTTTTTCTCTAGGCACTGTTGGCTGTAACCTTAGCTGCAGCTTTTGCCAGAACTGGACCCTGGCCCGCTCACAGGAAAGAGTACTGCAAAAGATTACGCCGGAAAAAATTTGTTCATTTCTAGAAAAAAGGCCTTCCCGGGAACAGCTGGGTGTTGCCTATACCTACAATGAGCCGTTTATCTGGTTTGAGTTTGTGCTGGCATGTTCCAGGGTTCTTTCTGAACAAGGTTTTCACAATGTCCTGGTAACAAACGGTTTTGTGAGGCCAGATCCTTTAGAAGAACTCTTGCCTTATATTGATGCTATGAATATTGATGTTAAAGCTTTTAATGAAGGCTTTTACCAGAGGTGGTGCCGTGGCAACCTGGAAGCAGTTTTGCAGACAGTGCAAAGGGCTGTTAAAGATTGCCACGTAGAGCTGACCTACCTCTTGATCCCTACTTTAAACGATGACCTGGCCGAAGTAGAAAAATTTATTAACTGGGTAGCATCTTTAAATCCGGAGATACCCGTTCACTTTAGCCGCTATTATCCCCAGTATAAAATGGACCTTCCCCCCACTCCTTTAACTACCATGGAAAAAGTATGGGAGCTAGCCAAAAAACATCTGAAATACGTATACCTAGGAAACATACCTGATGGAGAAGCAAACAATACCTACTGCCCTTCCTGCGGGAGCTTGCTGCTGGAGAGAAGAGGATATACCGTCATAAACAAAGGCCTTAAGGGAACACAATGCAGCCATTGCTCTACAGCATTGCCGATAGTAGGAAAAATATATTCCCACTAGGCATCTTTTCTTCCCCAGGTGTCATACTATTTTAAAGTAGAATATACCTGGTTAAAGAATACAATTTTTGCAAAAGGGGAGAAGGGGACCATTTCCAAGAATATGGATTTTAGGCGAAAGCATAAGCTATTTTACCGTTTTAGCTGACAGGTTTTTCGCCAAAAGGTGCCATAAACCCCAATAATGGGGTTTTATTTTTTCCACAGGCAGGAAGGTTTTTCACTGCCTGAGAAAGAAATAATCTAGAAGTTTGAAATCAAATGCAAATTGTTTGCACAAGGAGAGGCTAGCTGTTGCTGGAGCAGTTTTTAAGCAGTATTTCCCAGCTTAGAATGGGCTGGCGTGACATAATTGATATAGTAATTGTCAGCTATATCATTTACCGCCTTATAGTCCTCATACGAGGTACCAGGGCAGAACAGCTAATTAAAGGTTTGGTTGTCCTCTTGATGGCCATGGTTTTTAGCAACGCTCTGGGGCTGCGCACCATCAGTTGGATCATGCAAAGCCTAATGACCATGAGCCTGGTAGCTATACCCATTGTTTTCCAGCCTGAACTGCGCAGGGCCCTTGAATCTCTGGGGCGTGGCCGTATTTTTCAGCGCAATACTTACCACTATGGGGAAAAAGAGTTCTTTAATATGCTTGATGAAATGATGAAGTCTATTAATGTTTTGGTGAAAAAACGCCTGGGAGCCCTGATAGTCATGGAAAGGGAGACAGGTTTGAAAGAGATAATAGAGACGGGAATTAAAATAGATGGCATTGCTACTGCTGAACTTATAGTTAATATTTTTATGCCCCGTAGCCCCCTGCACGATGGAGCAGTGATTATCCGTGAAGATAAGGTGGCTGCAGCAGGTTGCTTCCTTCCCCTTACAGAAAATCCTAACTTGAGCAAAGAGCTTGGCACAAGGCACAGGGCTGCTTTGGGTTTAACCGAGCAGTCTGATGCTGTAGCTATCGTTGTTTCTGAAGAGACAGGGGTTATTTCTTTAGCCCATGGAGGCAAACTAACCCGTTACCTGGATGAAAAAACCTTGCGCAAGCTTATACAGGACCTTTGTGCCCCCAAGACTGAACCCTTTACTATTTGGCCATGGAGGGTTGCCAACTAATGCTGGAGTTTATTAAAAAAAGAGATCTTGGCAATAAACTATTCGCCTTTTCCTTGGCCGTTATACTCTGGCTCTTTGTGGCTGGAGATGACCATGGAGGGACAAGTTTTGATGTGATGCAGCATACCTTCTATAATATTCCCCTTTCCTGGCGAAACCTGGGGGAAAATTTAACTATTACCGAGATGCCGGAGCACGTTAATATCACCTTACAGGGCAGAGCTTCTGATTTTGCAGGGCTCACCCCTGCAGATCTGGAAGCATATGTTGAATTAGATAACCGGAAAGAAGGGCGCCACCTGATACGAATAACAGCTGTTGCCCCTCCCACGGTTACTATTATTCGGCTGGAGCCAACGCGGGCAGAAGTAGTCCTGGAAGAGCTGGTTACCCGACAGATGAAAGTAGAGGGAAAAGTTACTGGCAGCCCTGCCGATGGACTTATAGTGGAAGAAGTAACCTTTACGCCGGAGGAAGCTTTTGTTAAAGGGCCCAGCAATGTTGTATCGCGGGTGGACCGCCTCCTTTGCATCCTTAATATGGAAGGTGTTACCAGGGGATATCAGGGTAAAAAGGACTTAATAGCAGTCGATGCTCAGGGCAGGCAGCTGGATGTAGAAATATCGCCTGAAGTTGTAGAGGTAAAAGCAACCGTTGGTTATCCTGAAAAAGAGGTTGATATAGAACTTGTGGTACAAGGTGCCCCTGCTGAGGGCTACGAAGTCAGCGAATTTATCCTGGAACCGTCCACTGTAAAAATTAAAGCCCCATCTTACCTGTTGGAAGAGATTGAATCCATACCTACGCAACCCCTGGAGCTGGATGGCATGGAAAGGACTACCAGAAAGATTATCTACCTGGATTTACCTGAAGGAGTAGAAGAAGTTGAGCAGGAACCATTAAGGGTTACCGTAGTGCTAGAGCAGGTTGAGCAAGTTGAGCAATAGGAGGGGAAATATGGGGAAGTTATTTGGCACCGATGGCATAAGGGGAGAGGCAAATGTACAGCTTACTCCTGAGCTTGCTTTTAAAATAGGTAGAATTGCAGCCCACTTGCTTAAAAAGCAAACATCTTCTAGCTCTTCTTCTGGTACTTTTCTTATTGCCAGGGATACGCGTCTTTCCGGGGAGATGCTGGAGGGGGCCCTTAGTGCCGGTATTGTTTCTGCGGGAATCAGTGTTCGCCTTTTGGGTATAGCACCAACTCCTGCGGTAGCTTACTTAACACGACATTTTAAAGCTCTGGGAAGTGTTGTTATCTCTGCTTCCCACAACCCTTACCCCGATAACGGTATTAAATTCTTTGATGCCCGGGGTTTTAAGCTATCCGAAGAGCAGGAAGATGAGATTGAAAAACTTTATTTTAGCAACAGCGACAATATTGAAAGGCCTGCCGGACCGGGAATCGGCAGGGTATATTACCATAATCATAACGCAGGTGCTCTGGACCATTACCTGGCATACTTAAAAAAGTTAGCACCCGAGCTTAAAGGAATATCCCTGGTGCTTGACTGCGCTCACGGGGCTTTGTCTTACCTGGCCCCGGCTCTGATGGATTCCCTGGGAGCAAATGTAAAAGTAATCCACAATGCTCCGAACGGCGTGAATATTAACCACCAGTGTGGTTCAACCTCTACCAAAATACTTAGAGATGAAGTCTTAAAGCAAAAGGCAGACCTTGGCCTTGCTTTTGATGGTGACGGGGATCGCCTTATAGCTATTGATGAAAAGGGCCGGGAGGTTGACGGTGACGCCATCATGGCCATTTGTGCCTACAGGCAGCTTAAAAAAGGTAAACTGCCACACAAAACCCTGGTAGCTACGGTTTTAAGCAATGGCGGGTTGGAAATTGCAGGCCGCAGACTTGGCTTTTTTGTGCAGCGCACCGGCGTTGGAGACCGCAAGGTACTTGAGGCTATGGAAAAAGGTGGATTCAGCCTGGGAGGAGAGCAGTCGGGACACATTATATTCCGGGAATATCACACCACAGGAGATGGCCTGCTTACGGCCCTGCAGCTGCTGGAGGCCCTAGTAGGAGAGGGTAAAAATCTGTCAGAACTGGCAGCAGTGTTGCCCTATCTTCCTCAGGTGCAGCACAACTGCCGCGTAAACCAAAAAAAGGGGTGGGAGGAAAATCCCCGCATTCGCCAGGCTATGCACCGGGTGGAACGCAGCTTAAATGACAACGGCCGCCTGCTGGTGCGCGCCTCAGGGACAGAACCAGTAATCCGCATTATGTTGGAAGGTGAAGACATATCATTTTTAGAGGAGGCAGCCCGGGAGCTGGGAGAAATTATTAGCTCAGAATTATCTTAATGGCCCCATGCTGTTTAATGTAACAATCTAATCTTACCCGGAGGGAAAATTATGTCTGGAATTGTTGGATATATTGGTTACCAGGTGGCCTCACCTGTCCTTATGCAGGGGCTTAAAAAATTAGAGTACCGTGGTTACGATTCTGCTGGGATAATACTTTTAGAGGATAATAATATAGATATTATTAAAGCCGATGGAGAACTAACAAGCCTAGAAAAAAAAATAAAAGGTCAGCCTCATAAGAGCACAGTCGGTATAGGGTATACACGCTGGGCTGCTAGCGGCTGCCCTTCTGATGACGATGCCCGCCCGCATACTGCGTTTTCTGCCGGCTTCGCAGTGGTGCACAGCGGCATCATTGAAAACTGTCACACCTTGTGGCGTATGCTACAGGAAAAAGGCCATGTTTTGCGCTCCGAAAGCGATAGCGAAGTTCTAGCCTGCCTGCTGGAGCACTATTACCGTGGGAACCTGGAAGAAGCAGTTAAAAGTGCTGTCAATGACTTGAAAGGATCATATGCCCTGATAGCCATGTGCAGCCAGGAAAAAGGTAAGCTTGTGTGCGCCTGCCAGGACAGCCCTCTTTTTGTCGGCCTGGGAGAGGGGGGAAACTTTATTGCCTCCGAACTACCGGCCCTGCTGACCCACAGCAGCGATGTATATATCTTGGAGGAGGGGGAGATGGCCGCCGTTACTACCGGGGAAGTTGCCGTCTATAATTCCAGGGGAAAAATTAGCAAGGCCCCTGTTAGGATAGAGTATAATGCTTCCTTAGCTGAGAAGGAAGGCTACGACCATTTCATGCTTAAAGAGATTATGGAACAGCCGCGGGCTGTCAGGGATACCCTCAGGGGCCGCTTTTTGCCTGACGGCACCGTTACCTTGGGGGATTTAGGCCTTAGCGCGGCAGATATGCGCAGCTTGGAGAAAATAGTGATCGTGGCCTGCGGTACCTCTTACCACGCCGGGATGATGGGCAAATATATCCTGGAAAAAATCCTACGCCTCTCTGTGGAAGTGGACCTGGCCTCTGAATTTCGTTACCGGGATCCCCTTCTTACTGACAAAACCCTGGTGGTAGTGATCAGCCAGTCGGGAGAGACAGCCGACAACCTGGCTGCCCTGCGCCTGGCCCGCCAGGAAAAGACAAAAACTCTTGCTATTACCAACGTTGTGGGAAGTTCCATTGCCCGGGAGGCAGACAGTGTCCTTTATACCTGGGCCGGCCCCGAAATCTCCGTTGCTTCCACCAAGGCCTACCTCACCCAGCTCATAGCCCTTTACTTAATTACTTTCCAACTGGCTGCTGCCAGAAAGGCTGTGGACGAATCAACTTTAAAGGAGCTGGGCCTGGGCCTGCAAACACTGCCTGCTAAAATAGAAGAGGTCCTGGCTAAAAAAAATAAAATTAAAAAACTGGGCCATCAGATAGCAGAATGGGAAAATGTTTTTTATGTCGGCCGCAACATAGACTACACCGTGGCCCTGGAAGGCGCCCTGAAGTTAAAAGAAACATCTTACATCCACGCCGCTGCCCTCCCTACCGGCGAGCTTAAGCACGGCACCCTAGCCCTGGTAACAGAAGGTAAGCCCTTTGTTGTCCTGGCCACACGACAGCACGTTCTAGAAAAAAATATCAACAGCATCAAGGAGTTAAAAGCACAGGGCGCATATGTCATCGCCATTTCTTTTGAGGAGGACAGGGAAGCCCTCCAGGAAGCCGACCAGGTCTTCGGCCTCCCCCGCGTGCCCGATATTCTGGCCCCGGTGCTGTCAGCCCTTCCCCTGCAGCTCATGGCCTACTACGCCGCCGTCAAGCGAAACTGCCCCGTTGACCAGCCTAGA
>JAAZDU010000125.1 GCA_012512665.1 Bacillota bacterium
AACGTCAACAGGGCCCTATCAGCCCCCATTAATATTCACTGTGACCACAGCGACAGCATGGGGGCAAGAGATGCTGGCTGGGTTCAGCTATTTTCAGAAAATGCCCAGGAGGCTTACGACAACACCCTGCAGGCCGTTCGCATCGCAGAGCACCAGGATGTAAAACTACCCGTGATGGTGCTTTTGGACGGTTTTATCATTTCTCACTCCATCGACCGGGTAGAATTCCTGGATGACGATACTGCCCGCAAATTCATTGGCAGCTATACTCCCGCCTATACCTTGCTCAATCCCGGCAATCCTATCTGTGTAGGCGCCTTCGACGGTCTCTACGGCAACCTGCAAGAATTTAAACGCGCCGCGCAATGCAGCAAGAGTAATCAAGCAGGTAGGGGAAGAATACGGGAAAATTTCGGGCCGCTCTTACGGCTTTTTTGAAACCTACCAAATGGAGGATGCAGAAATTGCCATTGTCTGCCCGGGCTCTTCTGCCGGCACAGTGAGGCATATGCTGGGCCAGCTGCGGGACAAAGGCATGAAAATTGGCCTTGTTAAGCTCAGGATGTTTAGGCCTTTCCCGGCCAAAGAGCTGCAGGAAATCCTGGCCCCTCTCAAAGCGGTGGCCATTTTTGACCGCTCCGATACCTATGCCGGCGGGATGGGCGGCCAGGTTTTTATAGAAACACGCTCTTCCTTCTATGAGGCACCTCAAAAACCGCTCTTGGTAAACTATATCTACGGTTTGGGCGGCAGAGACCTCAACCAGGCCCTCATTGAAAAAGCGGCCATGGAGCTCAACGAGATAGCCCAAACGGGCGTAGTTAAGCAGAAAATTAACTACCTGGGACTTAAAGAATAGGAGGTGAAACGATGTCTGTGAAACTGGCAGATTTAACTCATAAAAAAGAAAGGCTAACCGGCGGCCACAGAATGTGCGCCGGCTGCGGTGCGCCTATTGCTGTCCGGCAGGTGCTGCTGGCCGCCCCGGAAGGTGTGGAATTAGTTATTGCGGGGGCAACAGGTTGCCTGGAAGTATCTACAACTATCTACCCCTACTCCGCCTGGAACGCATCATATATCCACAACGCCTTTGAAAATGCTGCCTCCACTATCAGCGGAGTGGAAGCCTGCTATAATTCCCTGAAAGCTCAGGGCAAGCTGGATGCCGAATATCGCTTTCTAGCTTTTGGCGGCGATGGCGGAACCTACGATATCGGCTTGCAGGCTCTCTCGGGTATGCTAGAAAGAGGGCACCGCTGCATCTACGTCTGCTACAACAACGAAGCATACATGAATACGGGTATTCAGCGTTCCGGGGCTACTCCCTTTGGGGCCTCCACCACTACCAGCCCCCACGGGCGACAAAGCTTTGGCAAGCCACAGCCCAGAAAAGATCTGACGGCTATAGCAGCTGCCCACAACATCCCCTATGTGGCACAGGCCTCCATCAGCCACTGGAGAGACCTGGTGACAAAAGCGCAGAAAGCATATCAGGCTGACGGCCCCGCTTTCTTGAATATTCTTGCCCCCTGCCATCGAGGCTGGCGCTACCCCATGGAGAAAACGGTGGAGATAGCCCGGTTGGCAGTGCAAGCTTGTTTCTGGCCTCTCTACGAGGTAGAAGACGGCACCTGGAAATTAAATAACAAGGTTCCCAAGAAAAAACCTGTAGAGGAATTTTTAAAGATGCAGGGGAGATTTTCTCACCTCTTTAAAGGAGATAACCAGAAAGTGCTGGAGCAGATTCAGGAACAGCTGGACAAAGAGTGGGAAAAACTCCTCAAACGCTGCGGTGAAGCTTAAATTGGTGAGAACATATTGATATAACCCGGCGGGGATTTACAAAACCGGCCGGGTTCTTTTTTTAAGCAGCCATTGCAGGAAAATTGTAGCAATAAATTGAAAAGAATATATGGTACACTTCTTTGACATACATGATACTTGAGGTGCCGCCATGAAAAATAAAATGGACATTACTCTCCTGGACAAAATTATTAAAGATACAGTTAAACACCTGGAAGAAGGAAAGCAGCAAATATCTGATATTGCCGAATCAGTACGCCAGGAAAGAGACAGCCTGTACAATAATTTGTTGGAAATAAAAAAAGAAACCCTGGAAACCATTGAGCAGGTTGACAGGTTGGAACAGGCCGAAAAATCCGCCCGGCTCTATTTGATGAAGGTCAGCCGCGAATTTGACCGCTACAGCGAAGAAGATGTAAAAAACGCTTATAATAACGCGCGCGACATTCAGCTTAAGCTTGGCTTGCTCAGGGAGAGAGAAGTTCAACTGCGCATACGGCGGGATCAGATGGGAGTAAGCCTGCGCCGGCTCCAGGATACGCTAGAAAAGGCAGAAAACCTGGTCTCCAAGGTAAGTATAGCTTTAAACTTTCTCCTGGGTAACCTGAAAGAAATGGGAACCAAGCTGGAAGAAATTCAACAGAAGCAGCAGCTGGGCATGCGTATCATTAAAGCCCAGGAGGAAGAACGAAGAAGGGTGGCCCGGGAAATCCACGACGGCCCTGCCCAATCCATGGCCAACGTGGTGCTGCGTGTGGAAATTTGCGAAAAACTGCTGAAAATAAAGCCTGAAGAAGTAAAAAAAGAGTTATCTGAATTAAAAGGCCTGGTAAAAGAAAGCCTTCAGGATGTAAGAAAAATTATTTTCGACCTGCGGCCCATGGTTTTGGACGATCTGGGCCTTGTTCCCGCTTTGAAAAGATATATTGCAGAACTCCAGGAAAGGTGTAGCCTGCACATAGACTTTCAAGTCCTGGGCAACACCAATGAAAGATTAAGCGGAACCCTGGAAATTGCCCTCTTCCGTATTATCCAAGAAGCTTTAAACAACGTCATTAAACACGCTCAGGCCAAAACCGTGGAGGTTTACCTGGAGCAGGCTCAAACTCAGGTAAACTTGCGCATCAAAGACGACGGCTGCGGCTTTGACCTGGAAAAGGTGCTTAACAACAGCAATTCTGACAGCTACGGCCTCATAGGCATCAGGGAAAGGGTGGAGCTTTTAGAGGGAAACTTCAAAATATTAACAGCACCGGGGAAAGGAACCAATCTTTTGGTTAAAATTCCATTTGGGAAAAAGAATCAAGCTAAAAGCGAGGAAGCAGCGAAATGAAAGAAATAAGGCTTCTTTTAGCAGATGATCATATGCTTATCCGCGACGGCCTCAAAAAAATACTGTCGCTGGAACAAGGGCTAAAGGTTATCGGTGAAGCGCAAAACGGCCAGGAGGCGGTAGAGCTGGCAGAAAAACTGCTCCCTGATATCATCCTGATGGATATAAACATGCCTGTGATGAACGGTATCGAGGCTACTAAGATAATCAAGAAAAAGCTCCCCCGGGTGGAGATAATAGCCCTTACTATTCACGACGACGAAGAGTATATTTATGAACTTTTCAATGCCGGCATATCGGGCTACATCTTAAAAGACGTGGGTAGCGAGGAGCTTATTAAGGCTATCGACCGTGTATCCGCCGGGGAAGCGGTCTTTCATCCCTCAGTTACCCAAAAGCTGCTGGGCCAATTCCGCCAGCTGACTAAAAGCAAGGAGAACAACCCCCACCTCACACCACGCGAACTGGAGGTGCTAACCTGCATCACCCAGGGCAAAAGCAACAAGGAAATCGCCGCCCTATTATACATAAGCGAAAAAACCGTCAAAAACCACCTAACCAATATCTTCCGCAAAATAGGAGTCGAAGACAGGACCCAGGCCGCGCTCTACGCTGTCAAAAACCGCCTGGTAAAGCTGTAACTCCCCTATTTCTCCCTAACCCCACTTTCACTGCCTCCTGAAGCCCACTCTGGCATATATCCTCCCCACCACAGGCTTTCATCTCCCGAACAGCATACCTTATCTGCCAGTAAACCTTCCGCCAGCCTGAGGGTAACCGCTGAAGTATATCCTTTACCCCTGTCCTTTATCAAAACCGCACCTACCCGAGCAGCATATTTTGTTTCCGCCGGGAAGCGGCAGGCGATATAATTCCTTAAAGATAGACACCGCCTTCTTTAACGGGACTAAAGTCCTACAATTTTCGAGACCCATGGCTGATTAACCGACACCCTAAAACAATGATAGACTAAACTTACCAAAAAATCAGACGCGGAGGTGCCAAAAAGTGGTTGAATTGATAAGAAGGTTCGTCAGGGAAGAAGAAGGGCAGGGCATGGTAGAGTACGGATTGATTCTGGCTTTGGTGGCCATAGCTGCAATTGCTATACTTGGTACTTTGGGAAGTACATTAGGGGACGAAGACGAAGGCATTTTTGCCCGGGTAGTCAACGCTTTAAGAGGAGAAGGGGAATAAATCATTATTGTGCCCCTATATTCTTCGTATTCTTATAATGCATAACCTATTTATGGAGGTTACCACAAAAGTGGTAAAAAAAACTGACATTTTTTTACGTGAAGAACAGGGACAGGGAATGGCAGAGTATGGACTGCTCCTGGCCTTGGTAGCGCTGGCAGTGGTAGCGTCTTTAAGCTTTATGGGTAACGGGATCAACAATTTTTTTACACATTTTACAACCAAGCTTGAGGAAACAGTTAATTAGCAATTATAAAATATTCAAAAAGGAAATTAGAAGCAAGCTCTCAGCAGGAGGGGTAAAGATGGCCATGAAACTTCACCAACTGGGGAAAAGTCAAAAGGGACAAGCCCTGGTGGAGCTGGCCATTACTTTGCCCCTTTTACTGCTGCTCCTCTTCGGCATTATAGAATTTGGGCGGGTAGGACACGCCTACCTCACTTTGAATTACGCTGCCCGCGAAGCTGCCAGGCTTGGTATTACTGGTGCCAGTGATAACGCTATTTTGGAGCGCATTAACCAGGCAGCATCTTCCCTGCAGGAAGAGGACCTGGAGATATCCCTCACGCCTCCTTACCAGCAGAGGCACAGCGGCACAGAATTTCATGTAGTCCTGGATTACAAGCTGGAACTCTACCTGCCCTTCCCGGAAACACTCATCACCAACCCTCTCCCCCTGCAGGGGAGATCGATCATGAGGATGGAGTAAAGGATGAAATACTTTCTAAAAATAATAAGAGAGGAAAAGGGTTCGGTCCTGGTCACCATTACCCTCGCCATGGTTGCCCTCTTAGGGGTGACAGCCCTGGTGGTGGACGCAGGCCTGGCCTACGCAGAAAGGGTAAAATTGAACAATGCTGTGGATGCGGCCGCCCTTGCTGGTGTCCAGGAGATGGCCAGCGGTTTGGATGTTTCCCTGACAGAAGAGGCAGCCAGGGACTATGCTCTTCTTAACGCTCCGGATCTTGATGAGAACTTACTCTCCATCCAGGTAAACAAGGAGGAGAACCGGGTAGTCGTCTCAGCCCGGAAAGTCATGGGGCTCTTCTTCGCTCGCGTGCTCAACTTTTTTGAAGCAGATATCGGCGCCAGGGCTGTTGCCTCCTTCCGCTACCCGACTCAGGTCACACAGGTTAAAAACGGTAATGTATTACCCCTTTTTATCTCCCAGGAGGTATACGAGGGAACACTCAATGAAGACGGCTCTATCAACGAAGATCTGCAGATCAACTTAATGGGTTCTGATAATTTTCACGTTATCATTGACGGCCGGGAAGTACCCGGCAATTGGGGAGCACTCAACTTTGAACACGGCACCTCCAGTTTTGTCGCTGCCCTGGAGGGCAGCCTGGAAACTGTTATTAACATGGAAGCCGGAAGCTGGTACGAGCAAGGCACCAAAACGGGAACCATGGGCGTTAACGTGAAAAAAGCGGTGGACAAACGCTTGGCAGAAGGCAGCAGCGTTCCCAGCTACGGGCTCATACCTATCGTTGATGCCGTCGAAGATAAAGGCGGTGGCAAAGTGGCTGTCCATATCTGCGGTTTTGCCATTTTTAACATCACCGGCACCAGGCACGACCCACCGGGGTGGACCATAGAGGGGCACCTAAAAAACGGCACATCGATTCCAGATTTTAACGGAAGCACTAGCGAGGAAGAAACATATAACTATGGAGCCAGGGTCTTAACCCTCGTAGAGTAGGAGGAATTGTCCTTGAGAAAAAAAATCTTTTTTATCCTGGCCTTGCTTTGTGCCCTGCTGGCGGCAGGCAGCGTGTATTTTTACATGGAAAGCCTGGCACAGGAAGTAAAAAAGGATATTGAATATACAACTATCCTGGTAGCAAAGGATTATATCCCAGCCAGGACAGTGATCACTACTGAGATGCTGGAAAAACACGAAGTCCCGGTAAGCCAGCTCCATGAAAACACCCTGACAAAAAAGGAACAAGTTATAGGAGCTGTAAGCAAAACCCCCTTCTTCCCGGGTGAACCTTTCCTGGAACCCAAGCTGGCATCTCCGGGAGAGCTGAAAGACGGGCTCTCCTATACCATTGCAGAGGGCAAAAGAGCAGTTGCCATCGCTGTCAATGAGGTTATAGGGGTGGGCAACATGGTTCTGCCTGGAGATTACGTTGACGTGGTAGCAGTGCTGGAGATGGATCAGCAAACAGGTGAGGGGGAAAAGCGCACAGCTTATTCCACCCTGGTGGCACAAAAACTAAGAGTTCTGGCAGTGGGGCAATTAATGGCCTCAGAGAGCACAAGCATAGCTGCCAGCACAGTAACCCTGGAGGTATCGCCGGCCCAGGCACAGCAACTGGTCCTGGCCACAGAAAGGGGAACAATACGACTTCTGTTAAGAGGAGCATCCGACGGGGACACTACCGCTTTACCGCCCTTTAAACTGGATGATTTTAGATAAGGGGGCTTAACCGTGGAGGAAAAAATACGCATCATTGTCGTTGATGACATAGAACAAACTCGCACTGACATTAAAAGGCTCCTTTAACA
>JAAZDU010000126.1 GCA_012512665.1 Bacillota bacterium
ACAGGGTGGTACCGCGGACCACAAGCTTTCGTCCCTGTAGGGGTGAAAGCTTTTTTAGTCTGTAGGCCTGGAAAAAATGTTTGTTTGATTGCTAACAATCATTATTTGTGAAGGGGGATGTATAGCTGTGATTGTTGTCATGAGCTCCCAGGCTACGGCAGAACAGATAGAGCAGGCAGTAGAACGCCTGGAGAGTATGGGATTTGGCGTCCACCGCTCTACGGGGGAAAACCATACCATTCTGGGGGCTATTGGAAAGCCCAGGGAAGAAGACCGAACTGTAATGGAGATGATGCCTGGAGTAGAAAGGGCAGTCCTTGTTTCCCAACCCTTTAAGCTGGTAAGCAGGGAATTTAAAAAGGAAAACTCTGTTATTGAGGTTGGCGGTCATATTCGTATAGGTGAAGATAAACTTGCTGTTATTGCTGGGCCCTGTGCTGTGGAGGATGAAGAAAGTCTCATTCAGGTGGCCATAGAAGCAAAGAAAGCCGGAGCGTCTATGTTAAGAGGCGGCGCTTTTAAGCCCAGAACCTCCCCTTACAGTTTTCAGGGTTTGGAAAAGGAGGGCCTGGAAATTTTGGCCAGGGCAAGGGAAATAAGTGGCCTGCCTGTAGTAACCGAGGTGCTGGATCAGTACTCTGTGGAGCTGGTGGCTTCTTATGCCGATGTCCTCCAGATAGGCGCACGCAACATGCAAAACTTCAGGCTGCTCAGAGAAGTGGGAAGAGTAGATAAGCCTGTCCTCTTAAAGAGGGGCATGTCGGCTACCATGGAAGAATGGCTGATGGCAGCAGAATATATTTTAAGTGAAGGTAACCACCGGGTAATTTTATGTGAACGCGGCATTAGGACTTTTGAGACATATACACGCAATACCCTGGACCTAAGCGCCGTGCCTGTGATCAAGCATTTAAGCCACCTGCCCGTTATCGTTGATCCAAGCCACGGCACCGGAAACTGGCGTTGGGTGCCGGCTATGAGCAAGGCCGCTGTTGCCGCCGGGGCCGATGGCCTTATGCTTGAGGTCCATCCCGCTCCCCAGCAGGCACTTTCCGACGGGGCCCAATCCCTGACACCTGATAAATTTGCCCGCTTGATGACAGAATTGGGATCGGTGGCGGAAAGTGTGGGCAGGGGGTTATAAAAGGTGCTTTTTAAACAGGTGGTGCTGCTGGGATGTGGCCTCATAGGAGGTTCCCTGGCCAGGGCTCTTAAAGATAAAGGAGTGGCCGGGGCAGTGCTGGGATACGATCATAATAGCAAAAACCTTGGCAAAGCAGTGGAAATGGGTGTGCTTGACCAGGCGTTGCGAAGAGAAGAGCTTGTTCCTGAAGGCACTGATCTGCTTATCTTTGCTACCCCCGTCTGTGCGACGCTGCAACTGTTAGCTCAAGTTGCTGACAGTATCCCGCCGGGGTGTCTGGTGACAGATACGGGAAGCACCAAAAAAAATGTCATGGAGGCCTTTCAAAAACACCTTTTGCCCGGCATGGCTTTTGTGGGCGGGCATCCTATGGCAGGTTCAGAAAAAAGCGGGATAGAAGCTGCCGATCCCCAGATTTTTCAGGGTGCTGCTTATGTCTTAGTGGAAGGAACCCCTTCCCACCCCTGTGCATTGGAAAAAATAAAAAAGATGGTGCGGGCAATTGGAGCAGTTCCCTTCATGCTGGAGGCAGAAGAGCACGACAGGCTGGTTGCCCTCATAAGCCATCTGCCCCATCTGGCAGCTGTTGCTTTAACAGAAACTGTAAGGAAAAAGGGGCAGGATGAAAGGGTTCGCCTTATGCTCCTCTCCCTGGCTGCAGGTGGTTTTCGCGATACAACAAGGGTTGCCCTGGGCAACCCGGGTATGTGGAAAGATATTTGTCTTACGAATAGTGCCCATATCAAGCGCGCCCTGCTTCAACTGAAAGCTGAAATTGAACAAATAATGTACCTATTGGAAGATGACGCCGGAAAAAATGAAGGAAGAAATTTATTGGCTCTATTTGAGCGGGCCAGGGATTTCAGGTCGCAAATCCTGGGTAAAAGTTCCGCCCTATTATATCCCGGAAGGACAGGAGAAAAACAATGAAAATAGTGGGGAAAAAGCTTGTCAGCCTTCCTTGTTCCAAGCTGGAAGGAGAGTTCAGAGTTCCAGGAGACAAATCCATCTCACACCGGGCCTTAATGCTTGGTGCCTTGGGCAGGGGAGAGACCATCATAGAGGGTTTTTTGGCCTCTAAAGACTGTTTATCTACAGCGAGCTGTATGGAAAAGCTTGGGGCGAAAGTAAGATGGAAAGGGAAAAATTGTGTATCTATTATCAGTGAGGGCAGAAATTCCCTGCAAGAGCCGTTAGAGGTTCTGGATGCGGGGAATTCAGGGACCACAGCCAGGCTTATCACCGGTATGCTGGCAAGCCTTCCTTTGTTTGCGGTGGTAGACGGGGATAGTTCCCTGAAAAAACGCCCCATGGATAGAATTGCTAATCCTTTGAGACAGATGGGGGCCTGCATCTTGGGAAGGAGCAATGCAAAATTCCTGCCGCTATCTATTAAGGGGGCTGTACTATCCCCTATCAGCTACAGGCTGCCGGTGGCCAGCGCCCAGGTAAAGTCAGCTATTCTGCTGGCGGCGCTGGGAGCGCAGGGGGTAACTCACCTGGTAGAACCTTTTCCCAGCAGGGACCATACGGAACGGATGTTAAAGTACCTGGGCGTTCCCCTTAAAAAAACGGGGAATTCGATTTGGATAAAGGGCGGAGCTTCCTGGGAAGGGCAGTATTTTAAAGTTCCGGGGGATATTTCTTCTGCTGCCTTTCTCCTGGTGGCCGCAGTTATAGTTCCTGGTTCCCGGCTTGTCATCAAAGAAGTAGGAGTCAATCAGACACGTTCAGGTATTATTGAGGTTCTGCGCGCCATGGGAGGGGATATTCGTTTAGAGAGGCTGCAGGAGTTTTCCGGCGAACCCGTGGCGGATATTATTGTGAGGGGGAAGAAAAAGCCCTTAACAGCTATTACCGTAGGCGGAAGCCTTATTCCTCGCTTAATTGATGAACTGCCGGTACTGGCTGTTGCGGCTTCCCTGGCCCAGGGGGAAACAGTAATTAAAGATGCAAAAGAATTAAGGG
>JAAZDU010000127.1 GCA_012512665.1 Bacillota bacterium
GATGATAGCCATGCCCAGGGTAATGAACAAAATGGCAAATAGTTCAAAAGTTTTGGGGGCAAAAAAAAGTAAAGTCACAACAAGGGAAAAAAGAAACACAACCCCCCCCATAGTCGGCGTCCCAGCTTTGCTGAGGTGCCTGCGAGGACCATCTTTTCTGATCTGCTGACCAAACTGCTGACGGCGGGCAAAAGCAATATACAAAGGACATAATATTAAACTTATAATAAAAGCTAAACCGGTGCTAAGATAAAAAACAGTATTCATCCCTGCTCCTTTCTCTAAGCTGGCTACTGCAGCAAGTGTTTCACAACATGCTCCAGCTGTAGCGCTCTTGACCCCTTTACTAAAACTACGGCACCAGGGCTAATGATTTTTGACAATATCTGCTTAATCTCGGTTAAGTCTTTACAGCGAAAAATTTTATCTGGAGACATCCCTCCAGTAAGAGCACCTTTTTGATAGTGGTCACAAAAAGCCCCTGTTAAAACAAGGTGATCCAAACCCTTGGCAGCAGCTTCAGCACCAATCTCCTGGTGAAATAACGCTGACCTAGCGCCTAATTCAAGCATATCCCCCAGCACCGCTATTAAGGGACGGCCCTCAAAACCAGCCAGTACTTCCAGGGCAGCCCTCATCGAACTCGGGCTGGCATTATAGACATCGCTGATAATTTCAAAGCCTTTTGCGGAGCGCAGGATCTCGGTGCGCATGCCTGTTACCCGGGCATTTTTTAGACCTTCCTTCATACTCAAAAAATCTATTTCTAGCAAGGCCCCAACGGCTACTGCAGCCAGAGCATTATAAACATGATGCCTGCCAGGCAGGGGTACACTAAATTTTTCCCTCTCACCACCAGGAAAGCAAACAGTAAAATCAGTGCTATCCTTATTCAGTTTGACCTCCTTTTCTGCCCGAAAATGGCATTCCTCGGAAAAACCAAAAAAAACTGTCTTGGCTTCGGTGAGTAAGGCAAGGCGCCGGCAAAAAGGATCATCACCATTAAGAAGAGCTATACCGTCTTTATCCAGCCAATAAATCAGCTCCCCTTTGGCACGGGCTATGCGCTCCTTACTTTCCAAAATCTCCAGGTGAGACTCACCAATATTGGTGATAACAGCCATCTGGGGGTCAGCCAAAAAAGTAAGAAAAGATATTTCCCCTGGCGCCCTCATAGCCATCTCTAGGACAGCCACTTCATGCCGGGCTGTTAATTCTAGCAGGGTAAGAGGCAACCCAATTTGGTTATTTAAATTACCTCTATTTTTAAGAGAAAGGTATTTCTGGCTAAGCACAGCATGAATAAGGTCTTTGCTGGTTGTTTTTCCAGTGCTGCCTGTAACAGCAATTACTTTGGCTTGAAGTCTTTTCCTATGAAAGCGCGCCACATCCTGCAGGGCTCTTAAAGTATCCGGCACTTCTATAAAAATCTTGTCTCCGGGCGGCAGGTTGTCTTCCCGGCAAAAAGCAGGGGAGAAAAAGGAACCAACTGCCCCCTTCAAGAGAGCTTGCTTTAAAAAATCATGTCCGTTATGTTTTTCTCCTACCAGAGGAAAGAAAAGCGCTCCCTCTTTTATTGTCCTGGAATCAATAGAAATATGGGTAACTTCCTGATCCATCCTACCTCGACAGAGTCTTCCCCCGGTAGCCTCAATTAGTGCTTGCACTGTCAATGGCATCATGGAGCAAGCCTCTCCTGCAATATTTTTCTGGCCGCCTCGCGGTCGCTAAAATGTATGGTCCGATCCCGGAAAATCTGATAATCTTCATGCCCCTTACCGGCGATAACCACTATATCATCTTTGCGAGCTAAAGAAATAGCTTGCCGTATAGCTTCAAAGCGGTCTAAAATTACCTGGTATTCCTTTCCCTGGGAAACCATTCCTTCCTCCACTTCTCGCGCAATAGCTGCCGGATCTTCACTTCTGGGGTTATCAGACGTTAGAATGGCATAATCGCTGTAACTTGTCGCCACCCTCCCCATAAGAGGCCTTTTGGAACGGTCCCTATCTCCCCCGCAGCCGAAAACAGTAATAATCCTGCCCACTGCTATTTCTTTCACCGCTGCAAGCAGATTCTCCAGCCCGTCCGGGGTATGGGCATAATCAACAATAACCATGAATTCCTGGCCGCAGTCTACTTTTTCGAAGCGGCCAGCTATTCCCTCAACTTCTTCCAACACGTCTTTGATCTGCTGAAGGTCTATATTTCGGCTTAAACCAACAGCAATAGCAGCCAGGGAGTTATAAACGTTAAATAAACCTGAAAGCTTTAAATGAAAAGTAGCCTGGCCCCAGGGGGAGTTCAGCTTAAAAGTAATTCCACCAGAAGAAGCCGTTACATCAAATGCATGCAGATCGGCATCACTGCGTAACCCATAGGTCAGGCGCTGTACTGATGATTGGACGGCAATATAATCAAAATTGGGATCATCCCGGTTAAGAACTGCCAATTTAGCTCTTCCTTGTTTAAAAAATGAACCTCCTAAAGAAGCAAACAGCTTTCCTTTGGCCGCCCTGTAATCTTCAAAGGTCTGGTGGAAATCTAAATGATCTCCTGTAATATTCGTTAAAACCGCTACATCAAAATGGCATCCGGCCACCCGATCCTGAGCCAGGGCATGTGATGATACTTCAAGAACAGCAGTTTGCACCCCCTGCAGCATCATCTCCTGTAAAAAATGCTGTAGATCAGATGCCTCCGGGGTGGTGGCCAGAGGGGGCCTCCTTTCCTCAGCAATCTTATAGCAAATGGTGCCAATTAATCCTGTTTTTTCGCCGGAAGACGCCAAAATTTTTTCAATGAGATGCGTGGTAGTAGTCTTGCCATTAGTACCCGTAACACCAATAAGAGACATTTTTTCAGATGGATAGCCGTAAAAATTGGCAGCTATATAGGGAAGGGCCCAGCGGACATTCGGCACCAAAATCCTGGTCCCCTTTGTTATCTTAACATCCTTTTCCGCCAAAACTGCTCTTGCACCTTTTTCTATGGCTTGCTGGGCAAAAACATGTCCATCGTGTTTTGTCCCCTGCAAGCAGCAGAAAAGAAAGCCGGGCTTTACCTTTCTCGAATCATAGGCAATGCCAGTAATTTCCCTGTTCTGGTCCCCATCAATTTTTTTAACATATAAACCACGAAGCAGTTCTGATAATTTCTTATCTGACAATGATAATCCCCTCTCCTGGTAACTTTTATTATAAACAGCGGGGGTTTGTTTTATGTGAGGATAAGCCCTAAAAATCACCAGTCATATTATAACTTATTGCTGAGGCGAAGAGAAGTATACTTTTATGCTGGTGCCTTTTTCCACCACTTCACCCGGAGGAGGTTCCTGCTCCACCACAACACCAGAACCTTCTATTTCAAAAGATAGATCCAGCACCTTTAGCACTTCTCCTACTTCTCTAATAGTTAGGCCATGCAGCGAGGGCAGGGTAATGCCATTTTCTGACTCCTGTTCTGAACCTTGCTGTAAAAAGACAATAACATTGCTTCTCAGCGGAACTTCGGTTCCAGCTTGAGGTATCTGCTTGGAAATAATGCTCCCTTCACCCACAGGCTTTAGCACCAAGCCCTCTGTATCGACAACCGCCGCCGCTTCATATAAGTCCATTCCCTGTAAATTAGGCACCAAAGTTGTTCTTATTTCTCTTTCAACTTGTTCTGTGGGAGCTATCTCCAGATATTTAAAGACATCGATCATAATGCGCCGAAAAATAGGGGCACTGATCTGTGACCCCCAGAGGGCTCCCTTGCGGGCACCATCAACAGCAATATAAAGGACTATTTGGGGATCTTCCACAGGGGCAAAGCCAATAAAAGAAAGGACATAATCTCCTGGAAGATAGCTCCCCTGAGGGCCCACTTTCTGCGCTGTTCCCGTTTTACCGGCAATACGGTATCCCTCAATGGAAGCGTTGATGCCGCTACCATCCTGAACTACCTGTTCTAGTATACTGGTAACCCTCTCAGTTGTTTCTTGAGACAAAATACGCCTTATAAGCTGGGGATTATTTTGCTGGACTATCTTGCCCTCTGTATCCCTTATTTCCTTTACCAAGTAAGGTCGCAAGAGCTTGCCTCCATTGGCAATGGCTGAAACAAACATTACCTGCTGCAGCGGGGTGACAGTTATACCCTGCCCAAAGGAGGTAGTAGCAAGTTCAACCGGCCCTACCTGCTCTGGCTCAAATACCAACCCCGTGGCCTCACCGGGATAATCTATACCAAGGGTTTCACCAAAACCAAAGGAGTGGATATAATGAAAAAGGGTCTCCTTGCCAAGCCTCTGCCCGAGTGTAATAAAAGCAGGGTTGCAAGACCCCTTTACTGCTTCCAGAAAATCTATACTGCCATGCCCACCAGACCAGCAGTGAATACGTGTATCAGCTACCTCTAAAGAGCCGCTGCAATAAAATGCTTCTGTTTCGCTATAAAGATTTTCCTCGATAGCTGCTGCCAAAGTAGCCACTTTAAAAGTTGAACCGGGTTCAAAAGAATCCGTCACAGAATAGAGGCGCCAAAAATCCTGATTATATTTTGCATATTCATTAGGGTCAAAGTCCGGCTTTCCGGCTGCAGCCAGCACCTCACCCGTTTTTGGATTTACGGCAAGGGCAATAATGCGATCGGGGCTATATTCAACCATTGCCCTTCCTAATTCCCTCTCCACTATAAACTGGATAGTCTCATCAACAGTAAGGTAAAGGCTTAATCCTTCTTTGGGTGAAATAAACTGGCGTACACCCGGAACCTCCCTTCCCCGCAAATCTGTCGGTGCCACAATTCTGCCATCTCTGCCCTGCAGTTCTTCTTCATAATATATCTCCAGCCCGCTCCATCCCTGATCTGTGCCCACAAAACCCAGCAGCTGAGAGAAAAGCGTACCATTTGGATAAAACCTTTTTGACTCCTGAGTAAAAGTAATGCCTGGAAGATTGTGCAGGCGCACTTCGTCTGCGGTTTCTGAAGAAACCATACGTTTTAAGTAGACAGCGGCCTTGTCCTGAGTCATAAGCTCATAGAGGCGACCAGTTTCAACTCCTAGAATAGGGGACAATATTCTGGCCGTCATCTCGGGGTCATCTATCTGAGGAGGTATAGCTACAACCGTTTCCGCTGTAGTATTACCAGCAAGAAGGCGTCCGCAGCGGTCATATATATTTCCTCGCGGGGAGCTTACAGGTATGCTCCTGTTCCACTGATCTCTGGCCTTTTCCGTTAGCTCATCAGCAACAACAAGTTGGATCCAACCCAGGCGAATTATTAAGGCAATAGCGAGCAGGAAGCAAAAGGAAAACATGAGCAAAAGCCTTTTTTGTATCATCATACGGGTTGGATGTCTTTTTCCATGAATCATATCCCCCTCCACCTCTTATTTAGCGGGAGGTTATCACGAGCCACTGTTCTTCATCAGGATACTGAAGCCCAAGTTCTTCCAGGGCTATGAGCTCAATACGCTCCAGAGAAGACAGTTTTTTTACCTCAACTTCCAGGCGGCTTTTTTCTTCTTGTAATCTGGCAATTTGCCCCTCTACCTGGTCGATCTCCAGTTTGAGGGCTACAAAACGGCAGTACTGGGCAATTAATAGCACCATTACCATAAATACTAATACAAGCAGGACAATGGCTTTTGCTTTTATCTGCAGGTGTTTCTGCGGTACAGTATCTTTTTGTTTTCTTTGCTTATAATCAGGAACCCGTACCCGCGCAGGGTAATAAGCGCTTCTCTCTCTTGCCACTAACACATTTATTCACCTTCCTACAACATTAGAACTAAGAATCAAGTTTTTTAGCCGCCCTCAAGCGGGCACTTCTGGCCCTGGGGTTGCTCTGCACCTCCTGGGGGGAGGGCAGCACAGGTTTAGGGGTAATAACCTTCAAACGAGGCTTTTTATTGCAGACACAGATAGGAAAGTGAGGAGGGCAACTACAGGAAAGGGCAGAGGCGGCAAAGGTCTTCTTTACAATTCTATCCTCCAGAGAATGGTAGGAAATAACACAAATTATTCCGCCGGGTTTTAGTCTTTCTATGCCCTGCTTTAATCCTTCCTGCAGTTTTTCTAGCTCCCCGTTAACTGCAATACGAAGAGCCTGGAAAATTCTGCGGGCAGGGTGGCGCCCTTTCCTCCTGGCCCCGGCCGGTATTGCTTGCTTTATGATCTCAACCAGGTCGGACGCTCTTTCTATCGGCCCCTCCCTGGACCTGTGAGATACAATAAACGAGGCAATGCGCCTGGTCCATTTCTCCTCTCCATAGATATGAAAGATGTGAGCAAGTTCGTCTTCTGTAAGCTCTGCTAACAGTTGAGCTGCCGTTTTTCCTCTGGACTGGTCCATACGCATATCCAGGTAACTATCTCCTTTAAAGCTAAAACCTCTTTCAGCGGCTTCCAGCTGATAGGAAGACACCCCCAAGTCAAACACAATGCCATCTATTTCCTTAATGCCCAGCCTCTTAAGGATTGAATTTAAGTTAGCAAAATCATCATGAACTTCCTGGAATATGCCAGCAAAATCCTGTATCTTTTTTCTGGCTGCAACAATGGCATCAAAATCTTTATCGATACCGATTACAAACCCATCCGGCGCTACAAGCTTTGCTATCTCCCTGCTGTAGCCCCCGCCACCAAGTGTGGCGTCCACATAAACACCTCCAGGGTGGCATTGCAAATATTGAAGGGCTTCTGTCAGCATTACTGGTTTATGATAATAGTTGTTTCTCAAAGGGGACATCTCCACGCAAACAAAAAATAGCACTAAAGGTCAAAATCAACCATTTTTTCGGCTACCTGCTCAAAAGATAATCTGGACTCATCGGTATATTCTTCCCACTTCTCCTGGCTCCAAACTTCTACGCGGTTAGATACACCAATCACTACAACATCACGCTTAATCCCGGCGTAATTTCTTAAATTAGAGGGAATAAGAACCCTTCCCTGACGATCCTGCTCCACTTCTACCGCACCGGAGAAAAAAAACCTCATAAAAGCACGGGCATCAGCCTTGGTAAAAGGCAGGGCTTTTAATTTCCTTTCTATCAGGGCCCATTCGCGCTGGGGATAAACAA
>JAAZDU010000128.1 GCA_012512665.1 Bacillota bacterium
CCCGCTGCACCAATGAAGAAATTTATTTATTCCAGAAATTATTCCGCTCCCTGGGAACCAACAACATTGATCACTGTGCCCGCCTCTGACACTCTCCCACAGTGGCCGGTCTGGCCACGGCATTTGGTAGCGGTGCCATGACAAACTCTATTAATGAGATTGAAGAGGCGCAAACAATTTTAGTAATTGGTTCCAATACTACTGAAACCCACCCTGTTATCGGCTACCGGGTGAGGAGGGCTAAAAGAAATGGAGCTGCCCTCATAGTTGCAGATCCAAGGAAGATAAACCTGGCTGAGTCTGCTGACCTTTTTCTGCAGCTAAAGCCCGGTACTAATGTGGCTCTCTTAAATGGGTTGGCTCATGTGATAATTAAAGAGGGGCTGGAAGACGAAGCTTTTATTAAAGAACGCACTGAGAATTATGAAGAATTTAAGCGTGTTGTAGAAAAATACACTCCTGCCTACGTAGAAAAAATAACAGGTGTTCCGGCAGCAGATATTGAAAAGGCTGCCCGCCTTTATGCAGAGAGCCAAAAATCAATGATTCTTTACACCATGGGAATAACCCAACATTCTTCCGGAGTAGATAATGTCCTGGCTGTGGCAAACCTGGCTATGCTGACAGGTAATATCGGTAAGCCAAGCAGCGGCGTTAACCCGCTCAGGGGGCAAAATAACGTCCAGGGTGCGTGTGATATGGGTGCTCTCCCCAATGTTTTTACTGGATACCAAAGGGTAGATGATCCACAAATCAACAGGGTTTTCAGTGAAAAATGGGGGTTGCCCTTGAACGACAAACCAGGATTAACTGTTACAGAGATATTTGACGCTGCCTATGAAGGAAAAATCAAAGCACTATATGTTATGGGGGAAAACCCGGTAGTAAGCGATGCAGATACACAGCATGTTCTTCATGCTTTGAAAAAATTAGATTTTCTTGTGGTGCAAGATCTGTTTTTAACTGATACTGCCCGCTTGGCAGATGTTGTCTTGCCTGCGGCATCCTTTGCCGAGAAAAAAGGTACTTTTGTCAATACGGAGCGCAGGGTACAGCTTATTCGCCCAGCAGTACCATCTCCCGGTGAAGCTCTTGAGGATTGGATTATTATACAAAAACTTGCTCAAAAACTGGGTTTTGCCTGGTCTTATCAAGACGGCAGTGAAATTATGGAAGAAATTGCTGAGCTTACACCGAGTTATCGCGGCATTAGCTATGAACGTTTAGAGAAAGGAGGCTTACAGTGGCCCTGCCCAGATTCTTCACACCCTGGCACTCCTTACCTGCACGCTGGCCAGTTTGCCAGAGGTGCCGGTCTTTTTAAGGGCGTTGAGTATAAACCGCCAGCTGAGGAGCCGGATAATGAGTTTCCCTTTATACTGACGACAGGTCGTCACTTATATCACTATCACACGGGCACGATGAGCCGGCACAGCTTGCTGGAAGAATTCCGTCCAGAGGAAAAAGTGCAGTTAAATCCTCAAGATGCCGAAGTAATTGGTGTTTCGGACGGAGATAAGGTAGCAGTTACCTTCCGCCGCGGCTCTGTCCAGTGTAAAGTTCATGTAACGGATATCGTGCCGCCAGGAGTACTGTTTATGACCTTCCACTATAGCGAGGTTAGGGCTAATTTGTTGACAAATAACACGCTGGACCCTATTGCGAAAATCCCCGAATTTAAAGTATCCGCAGTTAAGGTAGAAAAGATTTAAAAAATGATTTATAATTTGTTGGACCAGGTTAAGTAATAAGTTATTATGGGAAGGGTGGGGTTGAACCCGCCCTTCCCATATTTGGAGGAGTGCCTGCTTTGGAAGGAGAATTGACTAAGAAAACCGCAATTGTAAGGGTAAAAGAGGACAGTTGGCTGGAGGAGGAAGACCTGGTTGTTAAGGAAGATCCTCTTACTATTTTTTGGAACGGAAGGAAGATGGTAACATTACTTTGTACCCTGGAAAAGGCTGAGTATTTAGCTATAGGTTTTTTAAAGGCAGAAGGCTTTTTAGAGAAAAGAGAGGATATAAAATCTATACGCTTGGAGAAAGAAAAAGGAATAGTATATGTGGATACTTATGATAATGATGATTTACAGGCATCTGATCTGCTTAGCAAAAGAACTATTACCTCGGGCTGCGGTAAAGGGACGATTTTCTTTAATGTTTTGGATTCTTTAAAAGTAAAACCAGTATCGGGGAGATTGCGGGTTTCTGTAGAACAGATCAGAGCCCTTATGCAAAAATTTCAGAGCTTGTCCTATCTTTACAAAGAAACAGGGGGAGGCCACAGCTGTGCGCTGGCTACTCCGGAAGAAATCCTTTTCTTCAGCGAAGATATTGGACGCCACAACGCTCTTGACAAGATCATTGGCCAGGCAGTCTGGCAGCAGTTGGATATTAGCGACAGAATTCTATTATCAAGTGGTCGCTTTTCCTCTGAAATAGTAATGAAAGCAGCAAAAGCGAGATTCCCAGTAATGGTTTCTCGTTCTGCCCCTACCTCTTTAAGCGTAGATTTGGCCCGAAAATTTGGCATAACTTTAGTTGGCTTTGCGAGGGGAAGGCGTTTAAATATTTACTCATCGCCTGAAAGAATTATAAAGGCTCATTAAGAATCAACTTTTTTTCTGTCTTGTGGAACTTCAATTTTTAATTTAATTTTCTTATAAACTGCTTCCAAATCCCATCCTAAGTATTCACTTTCTACAGAAGTCACGGCTAA
>JAAZDU010000129.1 GCA_012512665.1 Bacillota bacterium
GGACGGACGGAGCTTAGAGAAACACATGCTGAAAAGTGGAAGTTATGTGAGATTACAAACTCCGAGCAAAGAACAGGAGGCATAGCTGAGGCTCTGGTAGGTGCCGATGTTTGTATAGCCCTTTCTACCCCGGGCCCTGATACCCTGAAAAAAGAGTGGATAGAAAAGATGAATAAAGATGCTATCGTCTTTGCCTGTGCCAACCCGATTCCAGAAATTTGGCCCTGGGAGGCAAAAGAGGCTGGAGCTAGAATAGTTTCTACAGGACGTTCAGACTTCCCCAATCAGGTTAATAACTCTCTCTGCTTCCCCTCCATTTTCCGAGGAGTACTCGATGTTCAGGGAAGGACTATTACAGACACAATGTGCATTGCGGCGGCCCAGGCTTTGGCTGATTTTGCTGCTGAAAAAGGGCTACATGAGGAAAAGATTTTACCGACTATGGATGAGTGGGAAGTATTTCCCCGGGTAGCCGTGGCTACCGCTCTTCAGGCCATTAAAGAAGGAGTTGCCCGCATTACCCTGAGCGAAGATGAACTGTATGCACTTGCTAACCAGGCAATCAAACGTGCACAGGATACAACTAAATTCTTAATGGAAAAGGAAATAATTCCTAAAGCGCCTTTCTAGGAGAAAACTGCAGCCGGAGGAGGTCTTCAGATGGCAGAAGATGTTAGAATGGTAAATATTTACATTATGGGTAAAAAATATCAAGTGCCGGATTCTTTGACAATTATGAATGCTATGGAGTATGCAGGCTATCAGCTTAAAAGGGGATGCGGCTGCCGTGCAGGTTTCTGCGGTGCCTGTGCCACAGTATATCGCATAGCCGGGGACTATGAGTTAAAAGTGGGCCTAGCCTGTCAGACAAAGGTGGAAGATGAGATGTACCTGGCCCAGATACCCTTTTTCCCGGCGCAAAAAGGCAAATACCGTATTGAGGAGCTTGAGCCTACGGCCAATCAAATTGCCCAGTTTTACCCTGAGATATACCGTTGTGTTGGCTGCAACGCCTGCACAAAGGTTTGTCCTCAAGACTTAAATGTAATGCAGTATATTGCTTATGCCCAGAGAGGGGATATTGAAAAATGTGCCAGCGAATCTTTTGATTGCGTTATGTGTGGACTCTGCGCTTCACGCTGCCCTGCCCATATAGTGCATTATAATGTTGGTATTTTGGCCCGCCGCCTTTATGGGCGGCATGTGGCCCCTCCCTCCAAGCCCTTGGAAAAGAGGGTAAAGGAAATTAATGAAGGGAAATTTGACAGCCAGCTTGACAGGTTGATGGGGGCTACAATAGAAGAGTTGAAAGAACTGTACAATCAGCGGGATATAGAGAGTTAGGAAGGAACTGGAGCGATAAGGAGGCAGGCTTATGTATACACCCCAGATGAGGGAGCTTATAAAAAAAGTGGAGGAAACCAGGCCACAGAGAATTGGTAAGCATTTTCCCAGAATGACAGCCGAACAAAGACAGGAAGTTCTAAAAAAGTATCACCCGGACTATAAGGAAGATAGCACTGTAACATTGCCCGTAGGAGTTAATAAAGGCGACAGGGTATTGAAAGAGATGTTTCAACTCTTTGCAGCCAAAAGCCTTTTGGAAGGAAAATCAATTAACCTTGAGGAGTCTGCATATGATGTAGATGTGCTTGTTGTGGGAGGTGGTGGTGCTGGTGCCTCGGCTGCCCTGGCAGCTGAAGAGCAGGGAGCCAGGGTGCTTTTGGCGACCAAGTTACGTTTCGGTGATGCCAACACCATGATGGCCCAGGGTGGTATCCAGGCAGCGGTGAAAGAAAATGACTCGCCAGCTATTCATTACCTGGATGTTTTGGGTGGCGGCCATTTTACAAATGTCCCGGAACTTGCCAGAGCGCTGGTAAGTGATGCTCCAGGTGTATTAAAATGGCTAGAAGAGCTGGGGGCAATGTTTGATAAAAATCCTGATGGTTCCATGATTGCCATTCACGGCGGCGGTACTTCAAGAAAAAGAATGCATGCTGCCAGGGACTACAGCGGGGCAGAAATTATGCGTACCTTAAGGGACGAAGTTTTAAACCGCGGCATAGAAGTAATTGAGTTTTCCTCAGCAGTAGAGCTTATTTTAGATGATGAAGGTAAGGCAGCGGGTTGTGTATTATTCAACCTGGAAACGGAAGAATATTTGGTAGCAAGAGCTAAAACAGTTATCCTTGCTACGGGCGGTTCTGGCAGGCTGCACTACCAGGGTTTTCCAACTTCCAACCATTATGGTGCTACCGCAGATGGCATCATTATGGCATATCGCGCGGGGGCAAAACTAATTTACATGGATACTTTTCAATACCATCCCACCGGTGCTGCTTATCCTCCACAGATTCTTGGGCTCTTGGTAACAGAAAAAGTAAGGGGATTAGGGGCCACCCCCCTTAACATAAAAGGAGAGATGTTTGTTTATCACCTGGAAACCAGAGATGTTGAAGCTTCAGCAATTATACGGGAATGTACCGATCGGCAGTTAGGTGTACCCACGCCTACCGGTATGGTAGGAGTCTGGCTTGATTCCCCTATGATAGATTTGATTCACGGTGAGGGAACGATTGAGCGCCAGTTGCCCGCTATGGTAAGGCAGTTTGCCCGCTTTAATATAGATATTCGTAAAGAGCCTATTTTAATATACCCTACTCTCCATTATCAGAACGGAGGCATTCTTATTGACGAATACGGGCAATCTACTGTCGAAAACCTGTATGTGGCAGGTGAAAGTGCAGGAGGTATCCATGGCCGAAACCGCCTCATGGGAAATTCCCTGCTGGATATTATTGTTTTTGGCCGCAGGGCGGGCCGGCATGCTGCTGAGAAAGCACCCTCTGTTAAATTAAAGAGACTCCACCTGGAACATATAAAAAAATATCACAAGGAACTGCTGGAAGAAGGTATCGACACGGAGGGGCGGTTTGCGCCTCTTTTGCTGCCCCGTTATACCCACAGAGAAGCTGAGGCTGAACAATAAGGGGGCTACAATAAACAGTTTTCTTTATGCCCGGGTAACAACACCGGGCTTTATTTTTTGTTTAACTATTATTTATAAATAATATTTATAAATAATAGAAAAAGTTGACGGGCCTGATAATAAAAGGATATATTAATTAATAGTAGTATTTTAGAGGATGTTAAATATGATTGAAGCCGAGCGATTAATGCGTATTAAAAAACTTCTTGCGCAGGAGTACCCCCGGCCAAAGACAGAGTTAAAATATAATTCTCCATTTCAGTTACTGATAGCTACGATTCTTTCGGCCCAAACCACAGACAAGCAGGTAAATAAAATAACGTCATCCTTGTTTTCCGACTACCCTACACCTGCATCATTTCTTTCTCTCTCGCAAGAAGAGCTCCAACAAAAAATAAGAAGTTTAGGTCTCTACCGCGAAAAAAGCCGCCACATTTTAGAGCTTTGCCGCGTGTTGGTAACAAATTATGCGGAAGAGATTCCTAACAGTAGGAAGGAATTAATGGCTCTCCCTGGCGTAGGGCGCAAAACAGCTAATGTGGTGTTAGCAAACGCATTTAATATACCTGCTTTTGCTGTCGATACTCATGTCGGCCGGGTAGCACGTCGCCTGGGTTTAACTCAAAAATCCTGCCCTTTGGCTATTGAAAGGGATCTGTGTAATCAATTTAAACC
>JAAZDU010000130.1 GCA_012512665.1 Bacillota bacterium
CCGTAGCATCAATAATTTAAACTTACTGGCAAGGCTGTTTGAACTTATAGTTGTTCCAGTTCCCATTTTAATTTAATGGTATTGCCCGGCTGCAGCTGGGGATGTAAATAATCACTTAAATCGCTGCTTATAAGACGTACTATTTTAGCAGTAGAAACAGATAGCAGCTCTACCTCAATTGTTCCCCTGCTGTAGGGGAGCTGTATATAGGCAGCCGTTTTTTTTTCTTCACTACTATCATAAAAGATTTCTTCCAGGGGTATTGGTGTGTATAGTACCATATCCTACTCCTTTGTATCTTTTTCTTTTTTTAATCTTATCATTTCGTTTAATTTCCTAGTTGCATCCGAAAGACCGCCGACCGCGTCAATTAAACCTAAATCAACAGCTTCTTGGCCAACAAGAACAGTACCTATGTCTTTTCCCAGTTGACTGGTATTAAACATCAGCTCTTTAAATTTTTCTCTGGAAATATTGGAATGTTTACTGACGAATTCGATCACCCTATCCTGCATTTTATCCAGGTACTCAAAGAACTGATAAATGCCTATGACCTGCCCTGTTAACCTGATAGGATGGATGGTCATAGTAGCTGTTGGCACTATAAAGCTGTAATTACATGAAATAGAAATTGGTACGCCTATGGAGTGGCCTCCGCCAAGAACAAGTGATACAGTTGGTTTGGAAAGGGTTGTAATCATTTCCGCGATAGCTAACCCGGCTTCAACGTCCCCTCCGACGGTATTTAACAAGATAAGGACTCCTTCAATAGCAGAATTTTGCTCTACAGCAACCAGTTGAGGAATAATGTGTTCGTATTTGGTGGTTTTGTTTTGAGGAGGTAGAATTAAGTGGCCTTCTATTTGCCCGATAATAGTTAGAGTAAAAATATTGTTATCTTTTTGAGGCAAATTTGTCTGGCCGTACTGCTGTATATTTTGAGCAGTATTGCTGGTGCCTATGTTTTGGGGTTCGGTGATTACTTTTCCTTCCAATGGCATTTTGCAAAGCCGCCTTTCTTTTTATATTATTATTATGCCCTTGAAATCTTGTTTTAGAATAGTATGCCAGTTAATAAAAATAGTATGAGGCATAATTATGAGAGGCGGAACAGCTATAATTGTTTTTAAAAATTTTTTTAAATTGTTGCTTTGTATTTTTAGTGTTTTTGTTTTTCTTTTTGGCCTTCAATTGTTACGGCAGGGGCTTAAGTCCATAACCAGCCATTCTTTGTGCAATTATTTAGGGCGACTTGTCGGTAGCCCTTTACAGGGCTTTGTAGTTGGCCTCCTTTTCACCATCCTTTGGCAAAGCAGTAGTTTGACTACAGTAATTGCTGTAAGCTTCACCAGTGCTGGGCTCATTTCTTTTTCCTCTGCGCTGGGAGTAGTGTTAGGGGCAAATCTGGGTACAACCTTTACTGAAAGAATACTGGTGCTGCAGCTTCCTGAATGGGCCCCCCTTATAACATTTGCAGGTTTAATAACTTATCTTTTTATGCCTGGGTTTAAAAACTACTCAAAGATTTTAATGGGCCTAGGTTTTCTTCTTTCAGGTTTTAACCTTGTAACACTTGCTATAAGGCTGTTAAATCCAGGAAATTGGATCAAATACTATCTGCTGGCTGTAGAAGCTAAACCCATCAATGCTATTATCTGGGGAGCAGCAGCTACTTTTTTTTTGCAAAGCAGCAGTGCTTTTATGGTATTGCTTTTAGCCCTTGCCAAGGA
>JAAZDU010000131.1 GCA_012512665.1 Bacillota bacterium
GGCCAGTGCGGCCAGGACCTCCTGCTCCCGGGGCGTTAAAGAGTCCAGTTCCGTTTTGGGCGAGCTGTTGCTACGGGATAGTGCATATTGCACTACTACTGGATCGTAATATTTCCTCCCCTTATAGACCATGCGCACAGCATTTATAAGTTCTTCCGGCAGGGATTCCTTAAGGATGTAGCCATCAACTTCTTCATCAAGGGCTCTGCGAATTTCTTCTTCAGTAGCAAATGAGGTGAGCACTATGAATTTGCAGTCCTTATGAATTTCCTTAGCTTTTTTTATGATGTCTAACCCGTGTTCTCCTGGCAGGCGCAAGTCTACCAGGGCCACATCTGGCCTTGTCTTATCCAGAATCTCCAGCGCTTTTTGGCCGCTGTCAGCAAAACCTACAATATCAAAGTCCTCTTCTTTGCTTAGAACCATTTCCGGGCCCTTGCGGACCAGGGGATGGTCATCTATAAAAACAATTTTCATCGCGTAGCCCTCCCACCTTATTGTGAGGCTTTAGTTTAAAGCAGTGCCGCTGGAAACAGGATAAGTAGGTATGCTACAGTTTATAACAGTCCCTTCCCCCGCTTTGCTTTCAACTATTAAAGTCCCTTGCAGGGAACTGGCCAGCTCTCTCATATTCACCAAGCCTAACTTGCGGCTTCGTTGATCCCTGTTGTTATAAACAGATACGTTAAAGCCTACCCCGTCATCACTAATGAACAGGTTGGAGACAAACGGGCCAATTTCCATCTCTACCTTGATTCGATTACATTTACCATGGCGGACGGCGTTACCAGTAGCCTCTTTTATGATGCGGTAAAAAGCTTTGCTGGTAGCGGGGTTAAGAAACTCTTCGCTCCCTTTAAGAGTAAAATCTATGGAAACCTGGTTCAGGCTGCCCAACCCTTCCAAATAACTCCTGACTTCCTTTTCAAAAGTGCTGTCGCCCCTCTTGCGGGGGCTCAAGCGGTAAATGAGAAGCCGAACTTCTTTAGCAGTTTCGGCTGCCACCTGCTGTATGGTTTGCAGCAACTCCCTGGCAGGCTGAGGAATTGCACCTATCTGCTTGCCTAAAGAATCCGAGCCGTAAACAATGTTAAAAAGGTTTTGCGAGATACTGTCGTGAAGCTCGTTGGCAATTCTGTTCTGCTCCTGGACAACGAGGAGTTTGTCGGCAAAAATTTCTGCATTGTTTCGTTCAATTGAGATAGAGCTCAAATCGGCTAAAAAAGAAAGGGTGTTGATTATTTCTTCCATACTGTAGTAGGGCTTTTTTGCCTGAAGGGCAGCCAATACCCCGTAGCATCGCGAACTGGACTTCACGGGAACACAGATAAGTTGTCCGATAGGTTTTCCCTTAGAATTTTCAATAGATCTGATCACAGGCTCGTGGCTTTCCTGAATTTCCGACCAGGCCTGGAGCAACTGGTTAAGCCATAGATCTTCCGTATAAACATCCTTTATGCCCTTTACCGTGTAAATAAAATTGCCGCGTTCGCCAGATTCAGCCCCCGGCCAATTTGTGTTCTCCAGCCAGAAAACAACTTTATTGCAGCCTGTTAAGGTTTTAGCGTAAGCTGCAAAAAGGTCAATTACGACCTTCGGTTCGCTGCTGCTAGTTATAGCCTCTGCCGCCTCGTAAAGGGATGAAAGGTGCTGCAGTGTGTGCTCAAGCTGTTTAAGGTTGGCAAGACGCTGTATAACCTGCTCTGTAAAAAGAATGTAAAGGGGCAAAGTATCGGGTATCTTATGCAGCCTGGTGCCTGGTTTAATCCAGGCAATATACACGCCGCTTATGCTGTCATGGTCAGACCAAATAGGTATGGCCAGCCAGTTTTTCTTTTCTCCCAGTATCATTTTGCTCTGCAGCGAGATTTCATTCCACCGTTCCCTTAACTCGCCAATAACAGCAGCTGTGTTAAATTTTTCTCCTTTATCAGCCAAATTAGTATCGATTACCTTGTAAGGGCTATTCAGAGTAAAGGTTGCGGGCGACACGCCTGTTGAAAAAAAGAGTACAGCCGCTTTTAGAAAAGGGAACACTGATTCTGTAATAGAGGAGAGGCGGGAATAAATTTCTTCCTCGCTTTGCAGGGATACTATTTCCCTTTGATACTTGGAAAGGGCCTGTATGGTCTGGTGGTTTTCTGAGAGGCTTATGTAAGAAGAAAAAAGTTCGTCTTGCTGCAACCGCAGCCTGTCATACAGCTCAAAATAGGAAAAAAGAAGGCTGAAAAGGATCTGCATACCAACAGTTGCAATAAGTAAAATGACAACTGTATCAGACAGAAAAAAATCATAATAGCTGTCAGTTGCAATAAAATTAGGCCCTAGGATCCAAGAAACAGCTAAAACGCCTCCCATTAGAAGCCAGCCAAAAAGAAAAGGGAGGTAGGCTGAGGCCAGAGCCAGGGGGTTTAAAATATACCAGATAAATGGACTGTTCAAGCCACCTGTATTGGACAATAAAACAAGCAAGCCGGCAACTTCAGCCACTACCAGTAAATATAATACCTTGTTGTTTCTACAGCACTTTTGGTAAATGGCTGAAATTAAAAAGGCTGCCAGGACCAAAAGGGCAACAACCACCGCCCTAGCGGTTAAGCTGTAAGGGTCGCAGCTGAAGCTAAAGAGAGGGACATTAGGCGAAAAATTAAAAAGTAAACGGGAGCTTTTTCGCTCATGGTAAGGAAATGGTTTTTATCGTTGCTGTTGAAGATGA
>JAAZDU010000132.1 GCA_012512665.1 Bacillota bacterium
CGGTATGGCA
The DNA here is from genome assembly GCA_012512665.1 of Bacillota bacterium. Classification (GTDB taxonomy): domain Bacteria; phylum Bacillota; class Dethiobacteria; order DTU022; family JAAZDU01; genus JAAZDU01. The sequence goes on from JAAZDU010000132.1 coordinate 11, forward strand.
AAGGGGGTGTTATGGTAGGCTTTTTAAAAGGAGAAATAAATATTTTTCCTTTGGAAAGTGTGTTATCAAAAAAGAAAGAATTTAACCTGGATTTATATCGTCTAGCAGGCGTGCTGGCTATTTAATATTATTTTAATTTTTCTTAGGGGGTTCTTATTTGAGAAAGACAAAAATAGTATGTACGCTGGGTCCAGCCACTGATGATTTATCTGTGCTGAGAAATATCTGTCTTGCAGGAATGGATGTAGCCCGTCTCAATTTCTCCCATGGCAGTTTTGAAGAGCATGAAAAACGGATAAAAAGCCTTCGCCAGGCTGCAGCTGATACAAAAAAGAGAGTTGCTATTATGCTCGACACCAAGGGACCTGAGATTAGGGTAGGTACTTTCCGAGACGGTTTCGCTGAGCTTAAAGCTGGATGCGTTTTTTCCTTAGTTACGGAAAAAGTACTAGGCAATAACGAAAGAGCACACATTAATTATGCTGGCCTACCACAGGATGTCAATATTGGCGATAAAATTTTATTAGATGATGGGTTGATAGAATTAAGAGTAGAAGATAAAGGGCCAGGACAGGTTATCTGCCGTGTAATAAATGGAGGCAAGCTTTTTGCTGGCAAAGGTGTTAACTTGCCCGGCGTTAAAATTAATTTACCAGCCATGTCAAAAAAAGACCGAGAGGATCTTCTCTTTGGTTTTACCCAGGACATTGATTTTGTTGCAGTTTCCTTTGTACGAAAAGCTTCGGATATACTTGATATACGCCGTCTAGCCGAGGAACATAACGCAAACGTTTCTCTTATAGCAAAAATTGAAAGCCAGGAGGCGGTAGAAAATTTTGCAGAGATTTTAGAGGTTTCTGATGGTATAATGATAGCCAGGGGAGACTTAGGCGTGGAAATATCAGCAGAGGAAGTTCCCCTTGTACAGAAAATGATTGTTGAAGCCTGTAATAAGTCTGGTAAACCTGTTATAACTGCTACACAGATGTTGGAATCAATGATCCGTAATCCACGCCCAACCAGGGCAGAAGCCAGTGATGTAGCGAATGCAATTTTTGACGGAACAGATGCTGTTATGCTTTCTGGCGAGACAGCCGTTGGAGCTTTCCCTGTGCAGGCTGTCCAGACCATGGCTCGCATTGCGGAACGTACTGAAAAGGCTTTGCAATACCAACAGATATTAGAATTCTTTAAACCTGTGGAGGATAAAAAAGTTACGGAAGCTATTGGTTATGCTACCTGCTATACGGCGCAGGAGCTGGGAGTATCTGCTATTATTACATCAACCCAATCAGGACATACAGCCCGCATGGTTTCTAAATTTAAACCCGAGGCAAGAATTGTTGCTGTTACTACCAGTGAAAAAATTGCCAATCACTTAATGTTGGTCTGGGGTGTCTTTCCTGTAGTGACTGCCCCCAGCCGTAATACAGATGAAATGTTTGAAAATGCAATGACAGCAGCTTTACAAGAAGGATATATAAAAAATGGCGATATGGTTGTTTTGACAGCCGGGGTACATGTTGGTGTTCCTGGTACTACTAATCTATTGAGGGTAGATACTGTGGGTGAAATAATATTAAAGGCAACGGGAGTAGGGAAGGAAGCTGCAACAGGGTTAGCCTTTGTTGTGAAGGACGAAGTCCATATGGCTGCGATGAGGCAAGGCCAGGTGCTTGTATCGAAGAGCACGGATAGCACTTTTCTCCCCTATATGAAAAAGGCATCTGGCTTAATAGTGGAAGAAGGCGGGCTTACTTCTCATGCTGCTATTGTGGGAATTAATTTAGGGATACCAGTGATTGTGGGAGCGAAAAATGCTACTAGTATTATAAAGGAAAATGAGATGGTGACCATTGATCCCGTGAGGGGCCTGGTTTACAGGGGGAAAGCTAAAATTTTATAGCTGTTCGGGGGAAACCAGAAAAGAAGAGGTAATAAAAATGAAATCTGGGGAAACTTTTCTTAGGGTTCGTTACAAAGACACTGATCAGATGGGAGTTGCCTATTATGGTAACTATTTTGTTTGGTTTGAAGTAGGTCGCACTGAATTTTTCAGGGGCCTTGGAATGAGCTATAAGGAATTGGAACAAAATAACCTTTATTTGCCAGTAATAAGGGCTTCTTGCCAATATAAAACCCCGGCACATTATGATGACTTGCTAAAGCTTGTTACCAGACTTTCTGCTTTGAGCGATGTGCGCCTTACCTTTACATATGATATATACCGTGAAGAAAAGCTCCTGGCCTTTGGTGAAACGGAGCATGCCTTTATAAATCAAAAAGGCAGGCCTGTTGTGCTCAGGCGCCAGAACCCCTTTTTATGGAGGCTTTTAAAAGACAAAGTTCATGAAAGCCTAGAAAGTGAAAGATAATGAATAACAATTATTATTAAATATTATCCAGGCTATTAATAATGAGACCAGAGCATAGTTTGGGATAAAAATAAGTTGATTTTTGGGGCAAAATTAAACCTGCCTTCATTTTCTCAATTATCTTTTTTATTTGAGGAGGATTTAAAAAAACAGCCAGGCTGCCCGGTTCATCCTGTGCTAACTGCAAAGCTTCCTCAGGCTTTTTGTGATAGCTTACTAGTTTATTATCTCTCAGCTGGAGAACACCGATGCCCAGGCACTCTTGTAACAAGTGTTTTTGGATGAGGTTGACATCCAGCTCTTCATCTTGCTGGAGGTAAGTGCACAGGTAGAAATCTGAACCTCCGGGGTAAAGACCAAAGGAAGTGTTTATATTTCCTTTTTTTTGTAATTCTTGCAGGAAAAAAGATAAATAATCTGCTGGCTTATTCTGGCAGCTGTACTTTCTTATAGAAAAGTATTGTTCTAGCTTCTTTAGTACTTCTTTAAAAGGATTTAATTTTGTTGTTCTAATAAGCCTATGGGTGGGAAGGACTAAAATCCCTTTATCAAAAAGGTTAAAAAGAAACATAAGGGTTCGGTCAAATCCTTCTTTTCCCCTTTTTTTCTGTTCTTCGTAATAAGCTAAAGAAGTTTCATAGCGGTGGTGCCCGTCAGCAATGAACAGTTGTTTATCGTCGAAGAAGCCTTGAATTTGTAGTATACAGGAGTGGCTTGTTATCTGCCAGAGTCTGTGGCGGGAATTATTCTCATCAATAAAATCAGTGACAGGTTTTTTTTCTTTAATTTTATAATTATTAAGCAAAGTTTCAAAAGCAAAGTGTTCGTCTTCAAATAAGGAAAAAATAGGGCTAAAATTGGCATGGCAGTGGCGCAGCAATTCAAGCCTGTCTTGTTTGGGTTTGCTTAAAGTTCTTTCATGGGGCAAAATTACTTTTTCAGAATACGGTGTAAGAGCAACAGCTGCTACCAGGCCAATTCTTGAATATTGCTTGTTGTAAAATGAAAAATCTTGTTGGTAAAGGTAAAAATAAGGTGCGCAATCTTTTTGCAAAATACCTTCATCAAGCCATTTTTTAAAAGTTTTAGAGGCACGGGTATAGCGATTATCTTTTACGCTGTCATGGGGAAGAGAGTAGCCATACTCCAGGTGAATAAAATTATAAGGGCTTTTTTGGTAGAGTTGTTTTTGTTCCTCTGGATTAATAACGTCGTAAGGTGGTGTAATAACCTCTTTCATATTAATTTTTTCATGATAACGTATTCCCTGCAGTGGGTAAAGCTTGGCCATGATAATCTCCTTTTTTTATTTGTGAATTAATTGCTGTTTTTCTTAATAATTTCCCAGTAAATTAGGAATGAGTTCTAATCCAATATCATAAATAGAGCAGGTGTGAGAGTATCTCTCGTTCATCCTTTTTTTGTGGGGATGAAAACGAAAGAAGTAGTGTAACACAACATAGTAAAAGTTAATAGTTAAGGTGTTTTATTTCCACTTAATTTAGCCTTTCTTAATATTTTATTCTTTTACAGCATTCTTTTTCCTGCTTTCTGAAAGATAAAACTAAAAATATTAAACTCGCAACATTGACAGATGCAATTTCATTTGTTAGGATAATAATGCTCCTCTGGTGTTGTGCCGGTGTGGCGGAACTGGCAGACGCCCACGACTCAAAATCGTGTTCCCGACAGGGAGTGTGGGTTCGACTCCCACCACCGGCACCATAAAAGACAATGTTGGTCCCCTTTATATAGGGGATATTTTTTATTTCTCTAACTCATCAATTGGTTCCGCCTGCTGGTACCTACACCCACAATTGACCCCTTATAATTATTTACAAGTTTTATGGTTATGGTCTATGTGTTATACAAAAAAGCATCATTTTTGGCTGCTGTGGACGCCTACAATCGTTTGTAAATAGTATGGTCGTCTGTTACATAGGTAAAGGAGCCTTGGAAC
>JAAZDU010000012.1 GCA_012512665.1 Bacillota bacterium
GAACGCTGGATTTGGGAGGTATAGCCAAAGGATATATTATAGATCAAGGAGTAGCAATTTTAGAAGAAAAAGGTATAAAAACCGCATTTTTAAATGCTGGTGGCGATATAAAAATTTTAGGTTCCAAACCTGACGGAACAAGCTGGAGAGTTGGTATCCAGTCCCCCCAAAAGAATTCAGGTTTGTTGGCTGTTCTTAACTTAAAAGGGGGCGCGGTGGCCACATCTGGTAATTATGAGCGCTTTTTTGAGGAAAAGGGAGTATCTTACCACCACATTTTGGACCCCAAGACTGGTTATCCTGCCAGGGGTCTGGCCGGAGTTACCATCACCGCCCCTGATTGCATGACTGCAGATGCTCTTTCCACAGCAGTTTTTGTTCTGGGCCTCGAAAAAGGGTTGGACTTTATAGAATCCTTTCCCCAAAGTGAAGCGGTGTTGGTAACAGAAGAAGGTAGCATTTACTATAGCTCAGGCCTGGAAGGTTTATTGGAACTGCAAGATTAAAAAAAGGGGAGAGCCTCTATTTCTAGATTTAACGAAAAAAGCCCCACATTTGGCCTTGTTTTCCTGGCTCTTTTGCTCTCGCTGGCTGTTGCCATTCATACCCTGGAGGCTGCCATACCGCTGCCAATTCCTGTGCCCGGGGCCAAATTGGGCTTGGCCAATATTATTACTTTACTGACCCTTACGCTTTTTGGCCTGCGCAGCGGTTTTAGCCTCTCTGTTATGCGTACTATTCTGGGCAGTTTTTTGACGGGGACCTTTCTTGGTTTTGGTTTTATCTTAAGCTTCAGCGGTGCTACCTTAAGCACCCTGTGCATGGCTGCGCTTTTGCCTTTTAAGGAGAGAGGCCATATTAGCCTTGTTTCAGTCAGTATAGGAGGGGCTGTAGTTTTTAATGTGGTACAGCTGACAGTCGCTGCTATTTTAGTACAAAACTTTATGCTTTGGAGGGGTTATATGCCCTTCTTGTTGTTAACAGCCTTGCCCACAGGGTTTTTTACAGGGCTGGTTGCTTCTTATCTGGAAAAACTTACAATGCGCATTTTGCAGCAGCAGCGCTAACAAAGGGGTGTATTCCTTGGAGCTTATTTTAGCCTCGGCATCGCCAAGGCGTGCAGATTTATTAAAGCAGCTGGGACTTCCGTTTAAAGTATTGGCCAGCTCTATTGACGAAAGAGAGCTAAGCCAAAAAGAAGAAGTTGAGCAGCTAGCACTGGCTAAGGCCAAGTCGGTAGCGGAGAAGGTGCCGGCTGGAATCGTCCTGGGGGCTGACACTATTGTCCTTTGCAATGGTCAAATATTAGGCAAACCTCAAGATGAGGCAGAAGCAAAGAAGATGTTGGCCTTTCTCTCTGGCAAAAGCCACCAGGTTGTAACGGGTGTAGCTGTTGTAAGGGCAGAAGACGGCTTTTTTCTTACATCCAGGGAAGAAACGGAAGTAATTTTTAGAGAGTTAGATGAAAAAGAAATTAACTACTATATTTCCACTGGGGAGCCTTTGGACAAAGCAGGCGCTTATGGCATTCAGGGAAAAGGGGCTTTATTGGTGCAGGCCATCCACGGCTGTTATTATAATGTGGTGGGCTTGCCCCTGGTGAGGGTATTTCAGCTGCTGCAGCAAGCGGGCTATTCACCCTGGTTGGAGGCTACTAGAAAGGAGGCTGTAATTGAAGGATAAGACAAGCTATACAATTAAAGAACTTCCTGAAAACGAGCGTCCCAGAGAAAGGATGGTAGCATATGGAGCGGACCATCTCTCTAACGGGGAGCTGCTTGCCATCTTATTAGGCAGTGGCTCCCAGCAGGAATCAGCCCTGAGATTGGCCGATAAAATTTTAGTAAAAGCGGGAGAACTTCGTTTCCTACCTGGAATGACACTAGAGGAACTGCAGGAAATAAAGGGTATAGGCCTTGCCAAGGCGGTCAGGGTTAAAGCTGCCCTGGAGCTGGGTAAAAGGTTGGCCCAGGCAATTCACAGCGCTTCTCAGAACATTAACTCTCCTGAGGATGCTGCTGGTCTTGTCATGGAGGAGATGCGTTACCACAATAAAGAATATTTTAAAGTCCTTCTGTTAAATACTAAAAACCAGGTCATTACCTTAGAAAATATTTCCATCGGCAGCCTCAACGCCTCTATCGTTCACCCCAGGGAAATCTTTAACGCAGCTTTAAGAAAAAGCGCTGCTTCTATCATCTTGTTACATAACCACCCCAGCGGTGATCCCACACCGAGCAGGGAAGATAAGCAGGTAACAGAACGCCTGTTAGAAGCTGGGAAATTGCTTGGTATAAACGTGTTGGACCACATTGTTATTGGTGATGGAAGGTTTTTTAGTTTTAAGCAGGAAGGTTTATTGTAAAAGCAGAGTTAAATACAAATACTTTCCACTTTTTTGGCTATCATGTCCTTGTTATAATAAAAGTAATTGCAAAAATGGGAAGGGAGATGGCAAATTGCCAGTTAATAAATATTTATCACGGGATATAGGAATAGACCTCGGTACTGCTAATACACTGGTTTATGTGCGGGGAAAAGGTATTGTCTTAAGAGAACCTTCAGTGGTGGCTATCCGGCGTGATACCGGCTCCTTTCTGGCCGTTGGGGAAGAAGCCAAAAGGATGATAGGACGAACACCCGGTAATATCGTGGCTATTCGCCCTATGAAAGACGGCGTTATTGCCGATTTTGACGTAACACAAACCATGCTGAAATATTTTATTGCCAAGGCATACCGGTGCCGTTCTCTTTTCAAACCTCAGGTAGTTGTATGTGTGCCTTCGGGAGTTACAGAGGTGGAAAAAAGGGCAGTGCTTGATGCCACTCACCAGGCAGGTGTAAGGGAGGCTTTTTTAATTGAAGAGCCGATGGCTGCTGCTATCGGGGCCAACCTGCCCGTGGAGGAACCTACAGGTAGTATGATAGTTGATATTGGCGGCGGAACTTCAGAAGTTGCGGTAATATCCTTGGGAGGTGTTGTAACCAGCAAGTCGCTGCGGGTTGGTGGCGATGATATGGATGATGCTATCATTCAGTACATTAAGAAAACATATAATTTAATGATAGGTGAGCGCACAGCAGAGGATATTAAAATTAAAATTGGGACTGCTTACCCCAAGGAAGAAGAAGTTGAAATGGAGATAAGGGGGAGAGACCTGGTAAGTGGCCTGCCTAAAGTGCTCGTTATCAGGTCCCGGGAAATTGAAAGTGCCCTCGCCGAACCCGTAACCTCCATTCTGGATACCATTAAGACTACTTTGGAGAAGACTCCCCCGGAACTGGCTGCTGATGTGATGGAAAAGGGAATTGTTATGACCGGCGGCGGCGCCTTATTGCATGGGTTGGACAAACTGATTTCACAGGAGACAGGGATACCCGTTTACCTCGCTGAAGATCCCCTCGACTGCGTTGTGCTAGGGGCTGGTAAAGCGTTAACAGAAATTGAGCTTTTGCGCAGAGTGTCTGTCACTCCGCAGAGGGTTTTTTAGATAAGGGCTGTTTTATTATGTTTTATTATATTGATATTTTAGTTGCCCGTTTGGTTATTATGCAAAATGGCTAATGGCTATGTATGGAGTTGTTGATATTGCTGGGTAAAACCGCGTTAAGGCTCCTCAAAGGTGCCCTGGTAGTTGTTATTTTACTGATTGTTATAAATTATACGGGCGGCGAGGGAATGCGTCTTACTCTGGGAGAGGATTTATTCCTTACCGTTGTAACCCCTGTACAGGGTTTTTTTTCGCGTGCTGGAGCCCAGGTTGCAAATTTTTTCACCGGTATATTTGAGTTCCGTCAAATACAGGAGGAAAATGCCATGCTGCGCGAGGAGCTGGCAAAGATGCGCGACCTCAGCTACCAGCTGTCGGAGCTGCAAAAAGAAAACTATCGCCTGCGCGAGCTGCTTGGCTTTGAAGAGCGAACCAAGTATAAGCTTCTACCGGCAGAGGTCATTGCCAGGGATCCAAGTTACTGGTTCGAAACTATTACCATTAATAAAGGCAGCGCGGATGGCCTGGAGAAAAACATGGCAGTAGTTACACATGAGGGGCTGGTAGGAAGCGTAATAGATACCACCGCTACTTCTGCCCGCATCCAGCTTCTCACCGATTCCAGGAAAGCTGTGAGCGCCCTTGTGCAAAGGTCAAGAGAACCGGGGGAAGTAGGTATAGTGGAAGGTAATCCTGAGCTGAGAGGCTTTTTAAGGATGGTTAACCTGCCTGCAGAGGCCAATATACAAATTGGGGATACAATTATTTCTTCCGGCCTGGGCGGGGTATTTCCCAAAGGCCTGGTAATTGGGCAGGTTGTGGAAACTGGAAAGGATCAGTACGGTCTTTTGCAGCAAGCTATTATTAAACCGGCTGTTAATTTTAACAGGCTTGAGGAAGTTTTTGTGCTGCTCGCTGCTCCTAACCAGACATCGGATGAAGAATTTTCTGAAGCTGATCATCTGGAGGAAGAAGGAGATGGCGAGGAATGATCTTTTACCTTCTCATTTTTTTCCTTATTCTGTTAATCTTGCTCATCCAAGGTACCCTGGCAGCTGTTTTCCCCAGGTATATTATTTTTCCAGATCTTCTACTCGTTTTTGTACTTTCCTTTTCTTTCCTTTGGGGGAAAAAGAAAGGCTTGTTTATAGGTTTTATAGGCGGGTTGGCGCAGGATGTTCTCTTCGGGCCTGCAATAGGTTTGTTCGCGCTGGGCAAGATGGCAGTTGCTTACCTGGCGGCTTCCGCCTCCCATGAAATTTTTCGCGACCAGGTGGTGGGCCCCATGTTTGTAGCATTAATCGCCACCTTTGCTCACGAAGCCATCGTTTATTTTTTGTCTTCCCTTATGC
>JAAZDU010000133.1 GCA_012512665.1 Bacillota bacterium
GGATAGAGGATTGCTTTATGCAGAGGAGATCGATACCTGATTTTTACTTCTATTTTAGTAGCATCAGTAACAGGGGAAGTAATGTAATTAACATCCTCTAGCTCCAGGCCTTTACTGTAAAGGGCTTCAGCAGGGCCAATTTTAATTGTATTTCTTTCTGGAATAATATCCACCACATAAACAGGCTCTGAAAAAGCAAGGCCAAGACCTTTTCTCTGGCCAATAGTATAAAATTCCAGCCCCTTATGAACACCTACCTTCTTACCCTGCAAGTCAATAATTGGACCTTCACGAGAAGGGCTGTAGGACATCCTGGAGATAAAATCTCGGTAGTTATTATTGGGTATAAAACAAATATCTTGGCTTTCTTTTTTCTGTGAAACAGGTAAGCCATACTTTTTAGCGAGTGCCCTTACTTCACTTTTGTGCAGATCCCCCAGCGGGAAAAGCACCTTGGACAACTGATGCTGTGTAAGACAATAAAGCATATAAGTCTGGTCCTTCTCCTGGTCTCTAGCTTTCTTTAGTAAAAAAAGCTCTTGCAAAAGATCTTTTACCCTCCTAGCATAATGACCAGTGGCCATATATTCGCAGTTAAGAGCTTCTGCCTTTCTTAAAAAATGTGCAAATTTAATGTACCTGTTGCATACTACACAGGGGTTAGGTGTCCGTCCCCTTTTATATTCCCGCATAAAATAGCTTACTACTGTTTCATTAAAAAGATCCCTAAAATTAAAAACATGGTGTGGGATACCGAGCACGTTGCATACCTGGCGCGCGTCGGCAACAGCAGCCATAGAGCTACAGCCTTTTCCTTTTTCTTTCGCCTCTTCTTCAGCCTTAGGGTCAAACCACAGCTGCATGGTAGCCCCTATAACCTCAAACCCCTGCTCTTTAAGCAGTGCAGCTGCTACCGAGCTGTCAACACCACCGCTCATGGCAACCAGAACCCGCAATAATATACACCCCTCTTACATCGAAAGTAATTTATTTTTTATTTAATAAAAAATGTCACCTGGCCACTGGTTGCATCTTTTAGGCGCCTCTTAAAAGATGACCAGCTTTTTTTTCTCAATTTCATCATAACCGCTACTTTTTCTCGATAGTCAATCCCTTCAATTTCTGCCTGCGTGCTTGCAGCTTCTCTCAAAACAACACCAATATGGTCATATGATACCTCTACTACAACTTGAAGTTCGGGTACTTTTAAACAAATATCTACCTCTTTCAAACCAGCTTCAGCACAACTTCTATAAGCCCTTATTAAGCCACCTATGCCTAATTTAACCCCGCCAAAATACCTGGTGCCAACCAGAACGACGTTTACCAGTTCATTTTTTTCCAAAACTGCCAGCATCGGCGCGCCAGCGGTTCCGGCCGGCTCTCCATCATCATTGCTTCTGGCAATAATATCTGTCTCGCTCAATATGCGATAAGCATAAGCATTATGAGTTGCATCGTGGAACTTTTTTTTTACATCCTGGATAAAAGATTTGGCCTCCCTTTCATTCTGGCAAGGAGAAAGGGATGATATAAAACGGCAGGCACCAACCGCAATCTTCGCCCTCGCCGGACTACGAATAGTTTTATAAGCCTTGTCCATTATCATCACTCCAGCATCAGTCTTTAGGATGTTGTTTTTTCCAGGATTCAAGTCTTTCCTTTATTATTCTTTCTTCGCCTTCAGTGCTAGGCTTGTAAAATTCTTTACCTGTCATTCCCTCGGGCCAGTAATGCTGAGGAACAAAATGGCCGGGGTAGTCATGGGGATATAAATAGCCTTCGCCAAAGCCTAACTCTTTTGCCCCCGCATAAGAGGCATCTTTCAAGTGAGGAGGCACTTGTTTATTAGGTTCCTTTGCTACCTCCTTCATGGCCTTTTCCAGCGCCAGGTAAGCAGCATTGCTCTTGGGGGCAGTGGCCAGATATACCGTTGCCATGGATAATATAATTTTTCCCTCAGGCATTCCCACCATCTGAAAGGAAGAAGCAGCAGCTTGAGCAACAAGAAGCGCTCGAGGATCAGCTGTGCCTATATCTTCAGCAGCTAAAATGAGAAGCCTCCTAATAATAAAAGCTGGATCTTCCCCGGCATGTAGCATCTTCGCCAGCCAGTAAAGCGCTGCATCAGGGTCAGAACCCCTGATAGATTTAATAAAAGCTGAAGCAGTATCGTAATGGTTGTCTCCGTGAGCATCATAATTAAAATATTTTTTCTGGACAATATTCTTTACCTGCTCAAGGCCAATGGTACTATTACTGATGTTATCGTCCAGTTGGGACCGTAATGATAACACGCAGATCTCCAGAATGTTAAGAGCAGCCCGTGCATCTCCGCCTGAAGCATTTATGATAAACAGCAATGCCTCTTCTGTTAAATGTATTTTTAAGTTACCGAAACCCCTCAGGGGATCATGCAGCGCTCTTTTAATTAAGATGCGAAGGTCTTCTTCTTGTAAATTGTAAAAAGGAAATATTAAAGATCTGGATAGAAGGGGGGGATTTAAATAAAAATAGGGGTTTTCCGTAGTTGCTCCGATTAATGTGATAAGACCCGATTCCAATGCGGGGAGCAATGTATCTTGCTGGCTTTTGTTAAAGCGATGAACCTCGTCTAAAAACAAAAGGGTTTTTTTGCCGTTAAATTGCCTTCTTTCCCGAGCTTTTTTTATAACCTGACGGACATCCTTCACCCCTGCAGAAACAGCATTTAGCTTTTCCATGCTAGATCCTGTAATTTTAGCCGCAAGCAAAGCCAAGGTTGTCTTGCCAGTTCCTGGGGGGCCGTAAAAAATAGAGGAAGTAAGAGCTCCCTTTTCCAGCATTCTGCGAAAAGGTTTCCCCTTTCCTACTAAATGTCGCTGCCCTACAA
>JAAZDU010000134.1 GCA_012512665.1 Bacillota bacterium
CCTTGGTAAAGTGTATGTAGATGCAAACCATTGAAAAGTAAGCCTCCCAACCGAGGGAGGCTTACTTTTCAATGGTTTGCATCTACATACACTTTACCAAGGTTTTGTGCCTGCATATTCAGCGTCGCCCAAGCTTTTTATGCAGGTTTTCTTTTTACCGCGAAAGAGCGTTCAGCCTCGGTTTAATGGTGTTTAAGTCGCAACCGAACTGAATAGCGAATAACCTCCAACAGGTTGTCTATTCCTTTTGTCTGCTTCTTTTTTTTGCTGTAATGCCTTGATCCGGTTGCCCAGAGTGAGGGGCCGGAGCTGGAGAAGTGCTCCGGGACTCCGGGGTGTCATAACTGGAATAACGCAGCACCTTCATTGCCTTATTCTTCGGCTCTTAATGATTCCCTCCCTGAAAAAAGTACTCTAACACTACTATATCGACAACAGAAATTTCGTTTTAAATTCTATATTGCACGTTTTTCACTACACTGAAATTGATTATACAATTTCAACATTAGGCTATTTTAGTGGTTCTCTAAAAATTATGAATAATTATCTTTACGTATTTTCTTATACGTATCTTCTTAATAGTATTTCCTGATCCAGTTCAAAACTTATCTTATTACTATTCTTTTAGGTTCAGCCCTTAATATGTTTTTAACCTTGCTTGGAAGGTATTATATGGATTTTGTAGAATATAGAAAAATAGTAAAAGTGAAGAGTAGTATATCAAAGCTAAGGTTCAAAAATTACCGTAGCGGCAATTTCTGTTAGAAAACAGGGGATTTTGTAATGCTAAGGGAATTTGTTAATTGGACGCGGGAAAAAAATGTTGCCATTGTAGTCATTGACAACCCTCCAGTCAATGCGCTTAGTTTAAAGGTTGCGGCTGAGCTTTTGGACTGCTTAAAGGAGATTAACGCTGTCGAAAGCTGCCGGGCTATCGTTATAACGGGGGCGGGAGAAAAAGCTTTTTGCGTCGGTGCCGCCATAAAAGAGCTCGCTGAACTTGTAAGCGCCTCTGCTTCCAGTTTGCCGTATACAGAAAAGTTGCACACAACTATGAACTACCTTCAGGGGGTATCGGTACCAACGATAGCTGCCATCAATGGTTATGCTTTGGGCGGCGGTCTTGAAACAGCCCTGGCTTGTGACCTCAGGATAGCTTCGGAAAAGGCTTTGCTCGGACTTCCTGAAATTAAATTGGGACTTTTCCCCGGTGCAGGCGGCACCCAGAGATTGCCACGCCTCATAGGCATTCCATTCGCCAAGGAGATGCTTTTTACCGGTCTACCGCTTACGGCCGAAGAAGCTATAAAGATTGGACTGGTGAATAAAGTTGTTCCCCACGGGGAAGTGCTTGATGCTGCAAAAGAGCTTGCCCATCTGATAGCTTCCAGACCGGGGGCAGCTTTAAAACTGTTAAAAGAAGCGGTGGATAGGGGAATAAAAGGTTCTATAGAAGAGGGTTGCAGGCTGGAGAGGGATCTTCTGGAGAGAGTTTTTAATACCGAAGATGCCAAAGAAGGTATTGATGCATTTTTGGAGAAACGGGAGGCCAAATTTACACACAGGTAATTCATGGAAGGATTAATCCAGGGAAATATAGCTCTATTCGACGAGCGGGATAGGGTCGAGGAGCGAGATCACAGAACGGAGATTAAACCTGATTAAGTAAGAAATATTGGAAGGAATATTTTATGAGAAGATGCCCTAAATGCTGGACACAATTTTTCACTAAAACTTTTACATGTTCCTGTGGTGCTGTTTTTAAAAATAACATGTGGACCAACTTATTTGATCTGAAAACAGTTA
>JAAZDU010000135.1 GCA_012512665.1 Bacillota bacterium
CCTGCAGGATATTATCTAGTGAAAGGGATGATAATATATGAATATTTACGATGTGATTAAAAAGAGGCGCAGTGTGCGCCGCTACAGTCAGGAGTCCGTTCCAGAAGAAAAAATTCAAAAGATCTTGGAAGCTGCTCGCTGGGCACCTTCCTGGGTCAACAGCCAGTGCTGGCAGTTTGTGGTGGTGCAGGATCCCAAACAGGTAAGCCGCCTGTGTAAAGGAACTATAGAGCAGTATATTAACGCCCCAGCCTTTATTGTAGGGTGCGGCCACCCTGAATCTTCCGGAAAGAAAGGTGACCAGCAGTATTATATGGTGGATGTAGCCCTTGCCTTGGAGCACCTGGTGCTGGCAGCTACTGCCGAGGGGCTAGGCACCTGTTGGCTGGCCGGGTTCAAGGAAGAATATATCAGGGAGGTATTGGAGATACCGGCAAATTATCGCATAGTAGCCATGATTGCCCTGGGGTATCCTGAAGGGCGTGGTGAAGAGGACTGGGGTGAAAAAGCAAAACAGAGGAAACCTCTGGAAAGAAAGCCTTTATCCGATATTGTGCACAGGGACCGCTGGTAGAAAACTTAAAGCTATATTGGGACCTATATATTTTACTAAAGCAATATGTTTTTAGGAGTAAACAGTGTCTATCTTTCAGTCCTTTCTCAACCTGCTTTTCCCCGCGCGCTGCCATTTGTGCCGGCAGCTTTTGCCCGCGGAAGAGGCTGGCAAGGGCCTTTGTCTGTCCTGCTGGGATAAGGTCTCATGGCTTAAGCACTGCTGCCCCCGCTGCGCTATGCCTTTGGAGGGGCAGTTTTGTACCTGGTGCCAAGGGAAAAGCTTTGCTTTTCAAAAAGCTTATGCCCTAGCCCGTTACCAGGGTGAATGGCGTAGGCTTTTACACCGCCTTAAGTACGGCCGGGAAGGACATATAGCCCACTACCTGGGCAGTTTAATGGCAGAAATGATGGATAGTAAAATGCCTGCTGTCAGTGTCATCGTGCCCGTGCCGCTGCATGATAAGCGCGAAAAAGAAAGAGGTTTTAACCAATCACTCCTTCTGGCCCGGGCCATGGGGCGCAAGCTTGGGCTGCCCTGCCAGGAACTGTTAATACGGGTGGCTGATACCTGCAGCCAAACGGGCCTGAAACGCAGCCAGAGAGAAAAAAACGTCCAGGGGGCCTTTGCTGTGAAGGAAGGGCAAGCTATTCCCCGCGGGCTGCCCCTTTTACTGGTGGACGATGTCATGACGACAGGAGCAACGGCAAACGAAGCTTCCCGCATACTCAGGCAGGCAGGTGCCGGAGAGATAGTGGTTGCCGTAGCCGCCCGCTAGCGGCGCTTAGCTTTTGTTACCAGCTTCTTTCTTTGTTGGGACTGCGGAAGGAGGGGAAGATGAGGGCAAATAAAGCGCCTACGCCAAAACCTCCTATGTGCGCCCACCAGGCGACGGTTTCTGCGCCCATGCCTGCTTCCATGAAGGCGTTAATGATCTGGAGCAAAAACCAGAAAAGAAGATACAAAAAAGCAGGCAAGTGGGCTGTGGTGATAAAGAAGCCGATGGGAATAAGGGTTAGCACCCGCGCATGGGGGAAGGAGATAAAATACGCTCCCAAGATGCCTGCTACTGCCCCGCTAGCCCCTACGGTTGGTACAGGGGAAAGGGGATTGGCCAGAGTATGGGCAATACCGGCTACAGCTCCCATGGCAAGGTAAAACAATAGGTAATTTCCATGGCCCAAGCGCTCTTCGATGTTATCGCCGAAGACACGCAAATAAAGCATGTTGCCCAGGAGGTGGAGCCATCCGCCGTGGAGAAAAACAGAAGAAAAAAGGGGGATAATTTCCCCTGGATAAAATAATAAATTTGCTTTAAGAAAACGGTCGGGGATCAAACCATATTGAAAAAAAAGATTGGCAAGTTGTTCCTGGCTTAAAGTTTCCTGGTAAATGAAGGTAGCTACCGTTAGTACTATTAAACTGATGTTTACAATGGGAAACTTTCGAGTACGGGCACTGTCTCGTAAAGGGATCATAAAATCTAACCTTTCAGTCTGACATATATACTATTTTATCCTAGTATAATACACATAAGACCTTTTAGCCATATCTTAATATTATTATATTTTTATTATATTCTTTTCTAAAGGCAGGTGAAACTTCTGGTAAGGTGACAGTTGCCAGGCCAGCAAACAAAATGAAAGTATTAACGCAGGAATTAAAAGAAATTGCTTTTGCAAATGGGGTCTACCTGTTTGGTGTAGCTCCTGTAAGCAGGTTTAACGGTGCACCTGCTGGCCACCACCCCAGGGACTTTTTGCCCTCCGCCAGGTCTGTCATCAGCATAGGGGTTCCTATCCCCCGCGGTGTGCTGCGCTACCGGCAGATGCTGCGCCAGGCTGCTTTTGTTCCCGTGGAAACAAGAGGGGAAATTTTACAGTGCTATTTTTATACCGGAGCCGGCTATGAAACCATTAATTCCCTGTTGGAGCAGGTTAGTTTACGGTTGGCTAATTACCTGGAAAATAAGGGTTTTACATCGCTCTATTTTCCGGTAACTTATGGAGGCGTTTTTCGAAAGATCCAGCGTCTAACTCTTGGGGGCAGGGGTATTTTTTCCATGCGCCATGCAGCTGTCCGGGCAGGTTTGGGTGAATTTGGTCTAAACAACCTGGTCGTTACCCCCCGCTACGGCCCAAGAGTCCGTTTTGGCGCTGTTATCACCAGGGCACAACTTAGAGCCTCACCCCTTTTGGAAAGAAAAGTTTGTCTGGGAGAATCTTGCATGCTCTGCCTGCAGAAATGCGGCACCTCTGCACTGACTATGGGAAACCCCGAGCTCAACCCCCCCTGGAAATAGGATGAGGTTTGGCTTAATCCTGTTACCCGCACTCACATTCCCACCTGTTTCCAACAGAGAATTGAATCTTTTTGCTACGGGCGCTGTATAGCAGTTTGCCCGGTAGGGGCATCTAAAAAAACTCTTTAAATTATTTTTAAAAAATTGTATAATTCTTGTTACCTCTTTCTTAGCCTCTTATGTTATTTTATACATATGCTGGCGAATGAAGGAATTTTGTATAAAAAACGGGAATAATAATTAGCAGAAGAAAAGTAGTTGGTAAAAGGGGGATTTATTAATGGAAATAAATATCAGGGGCAAAAATGTGGAAGTAACACCTTTTCTGGCCGATTATGCAGAGAAAAGGCTGGGTAAATTTGAAAAATATTTTGACCAGCCCATGGAGGCACAGGTTACTTTAAGCGTCCAGAAAGGTGAGCATATTGTGGAAGTAACATTTACGGTTGACAGCCTTATTTTACGGGGTGAGGAAGCAACAGATGATATGTATGCTTCTATCGACCTGGTTGTGGATAAGATTGAACGCCAGCTGCACAAATATAAGACCAGGATCAACCGCAAGCTAAGGAATAAAGGTATTAAGGATTTAAACGAGCAGTTCTTAAACAAACAAAAAGAGGATTTTGAGGAACCTGAGCAGACTGTGGTTAGAAGAAAGCGCTTTGTCATGAAGCCCATGCCGGTGGAGGAAGCCATTATGCAGATGAACCTTTTAAGCCACGATTTTTTTGTCTTTACCAACGCTGATACTGAAGAAATTAATGTGCTCTATCGCCGCAAAGATGGCAATTATGGTCTTATAGAGCCTGCCCTTTAATTTGTAGAGCCGGCATTTGCCGGCTTTTTTAGTAATATTTTTTTTATCTGTAAAGAGGTGTTTTTGCCTGTGGAAGATAAAATCAGCGTTATCATATTTGATGGCGGGTCTTTGCAGGGAGAAGTTGAAGAGTTGATGACGAAAGGTCTCCATGCTGCTTTGCTGGATACAATTAACAAGATGAAGAAGGTGGAATACTTTCAGGAATTTTACCTGGTAACTAATTTTCCTCAGCTGGCTGCCAGGGCCCGTCCTTTGGGCGTAAAGGTTTACTTAAATTCACTTGCCCCCGCCGACTTTCACTTTGGCCGGGCCTTAAAAGAGTTGATCAACAGTGAGGGCTTGCACAGGGTATTTTGCATGGGAGGCGGCAGCATTCCCCTGGCCAGCATGGAAGAGCTTGCCGCTTTGGGGCGCATTATTTGCGAAGAAAAAGAAAGCGCTGTTTTTTCCAATAATGTTCAATCAGGTGATTTTACAGCCTTTGTGCCTGCCAAAGCCATTAATAATATTCCGCTGCCGCGCCAGGACAATGCCCTGGCCACCCTGCTGCGGGAGGAGGCGGGGCTGGCCATGAAGCTTTTTCCCAATTTACCGGGGCTGACCTTTGACCTGGATACACCGACAGATCTCTTAGTATTGGGTTCCAGCTCAAAGGTGGGATCGCATACCATTGCCTGTTTGAAAGAGTTAAACTTAGACTTTAGCAGAATTAACGCTGCCAAAAAAGTGTTGCGTGGTGATTACCAGGAGGTATTCTTGCTGGGCAGGGTAGGTGCTCCCGTCATAGCCTATATTAATCAAAATTTAAAGGTACGCTTGCGAGTCCTTTCCGAAGAGAGGGGAATGAAGGCGCTGGGTCGCCAGCAAAGGGGAGAGGTTGTATCCCTGGCTGGTTGCCTGGTGGAAGAGCTGGGGCCGGAACGCTTTGTGCAGCAGCTTTCCCGCACGGCACAGTGTGTTTTTTGGGATACGCGCGTCCTTTTTGCCCACTTTGGCCTGCATTTGCCGGACGAGGAAAGGTTCAGCTCTGATTTGGGGCTTTGGCAAAAAGTCAAACAACCTCTGGTACAGCGGCTGACCCGTGCTGTAG